>CAZSMA010000068.1:5402-8124 GCA_964608065.1 uncultured Methanosarcinales archaeon | reverse complement strand
TGTTAAATGTTACATTACCATCTTCAACTTGTAATAAAGATTTTGGAGCTGTTGTGCCGATGCCGACGTTGCCGTCGCCTTTTAACCTCATCACTTCTAAAGAATTTGTATTAGCACCTTGAGAAACACCAAAAGTCATATAATTATCTGCGATTGTACCTGCCTCAACCGTCCTAATATAACTAACATAGTTTGTTCCATCAAAAGTAAACTTAATTCCAGTTTCTCCAGTTCCCTTATCTAAAAGAATTGGGTCTAAACTATTTACACCTACTATTTCTAATATGGCATCAGGACTAGTCGTCCCGATGCCGACCCTATTATCTGCTGCATCTACATATAATGTTCCGCTGTCAAAGCTTGCATTATCACTAATATATGTATTATGAGCAATAATATCGTTTGCAATAAAGTTATGGGTGTTTTCTATCATTAAGTCATAGACGTGCTCCTCTCCGATGTATTCTATACTTGTAATTTCATCCCAGAAGACATCAGAAATCTCTGATTTCAAAGAGATATCGCTTTGCTCCAATGTTGATATTGCTATTAAGGATGTGGTTTGGGGTGGGTGGGTGGGATTATTATCTTTTAAATTGATATTATTGTTTTCCATAACATTTAAATAGTCATTTTCATTATTATGCTCTGGTGATATTAAAATGGGAACAATAACAATATCTGTACCAGATGAATTAGAGAAAAGTATGCACGAGTTTAAGCTGGATTGGTCTGAGGTAGCTAGGAGAGCAATATTTGATAAAGCTGAAAAGTTAAGGAGGCTTAAAACGCTTTCATCCAAAATTAAAATCTCAGATGAAGATGCTAAAGAGTTTACTGATAAGATTTCTGAAGCAGTAGCTAAAAGCTTTCGTGAGGCAAAATAAATGGAATTAGTTGTAGATGCTACTGTTTTATTTGCAGCTATTATTGGCAAGGGCAAGACTAATGATTTATTTTTTGAAGACAAGTTGAGATTAGTTGCATTGCCATATCTGATTAAGGAGTTTAATAAGAATGCAGGAACAATGGCTAAGATTTGCGGTTCTACAGAGTCCAAAATTAGAGAGGAGTTTGAAATTCTTAAACAAAGAGTTGAGATATTTCCGATATACAAATTCTCTCCTGAACTGCAATCCAAAGCAGAGAAATTAGCGCCACACAGCAAAGATATTCCGTATTTTGCATTAGCTTTGCATTTAGGTTGTGCAATTTGGTCAAGAGAGGATGATTTCAAAAAGCAGGATGCTGTTAAGGTGTATTCTACTCCTGAATTAGTTGATATGTTTTTGAAATCATAGATGCTTAGAAGCAAAGCTTCTGGCACCACTAAAGTGGTTTCTAAACCTTTACGTTGAACTGAGAAATCAGCTTTGCTGATTTCTGGTTTCTCAGAAATTTGCTTTGCAAATTTCAGAGACTCCGCAACCGTAAAGTTTCTTAAATGATTGTTTTCTATTTTAGGTACTGCAATTTTTGTTCCAATGCTTAATTCTGTTACTTTCACCCACCCTTCTGGAGTTAAATATGGGTGGTTTCCAGCAGCTGAGAAGTCAGCTGGCACCTTCGTGGGTTTCCTCGCTTCGCTCGTCAAGCCCACTAATTCTGGAACTGCTATTTCATCACCAACATTTAACTCAGTTACTTTCACCCACCCTTCTGGAGTTAAATATGGGTGGTTTCCAGTTGTTTTTACTGATCTTCCTGATTTGGTTGTAAGGTTGAAGACAGGCTTTATGTCCATATCCAGTAATGCTTTAACTTTGTTTGAAACAATTTTATTTGTTTTTTCATCTAAGCTTAAAACTTGCTCTCCTGGTTTAATTTCTGTTATTATTTTTTTAGTTCCATCTTCCATTGTTATTAATGAGTCTTCTGCAACACATAAGCCAGTTACATTTAGTTCAGTCATGTTAACTTTAGCGAAAGTAGCATCTGTTCCATTTGTAATACCACTTCCACCAGTATCAACTAAAGTACATAAATCACTTGTAGCTCCTGTTATGTTGCCGCAGCCTAAGCTTAAATTACTTTCACCTGAAGCAATTATTGCACCTCTTACATCTAACTTAAATCCTGACTTTGGCTCTACAGTTCCAATACCAACAGCACCACCAGTACCATCAACATGTAAATCACTAGTGTCAACTGTTAAATTTACAGGGAAATAATAGTTTCCTCCTGAAAATGTTCCATTGTAAATGTTTGAAGCTGTATGTGAAACTGAAACTGCTAGAGCATGAGGTAGTAGTGTTAATACTATCAGAACTATAGGAATATGTTTAGTGAAAATCTGCAATATCTTAGCCTTGTTTTTATTAACCATTTTTAGTAAAATTTATATAGTAGTTATTCTTTGTTGGTAGTATGATGGGTGCTGCGCTGACTGTGAGAAAGCATCTGCTAGACTCGCTGTAGGCGTATACTATGTTACTATGTAACATCCCCTGATTTTTTCTTAATCTCATATTAATTTCTTAACCTCATCTGCAGTTATGATTTTGTTTGGAGCTAATTTACCAATAAATGTCTGATATGCCAATCTGTGGGCATTAGATTTTTTCCCAATCCTGGAAAACCTAATCAACTTCTTGTCAAAGTTAGGATAATCTTTCCAAATGAATCTTAGAAGGTGTTTTTTAATGTCAATTCCTCTTTTTTCATATTCATCATCAATTACAATTAATTGGACTTTATCCTGATAATTCTTAATACAATGATA
>CAZSMA010000068.1:0-5302 GCA_964608065.1 uncultured Methanosarcinales archaeon | reverse complement strand
GATAAGAATTGCAAATAATCTATAGTGAATATCTTTGTGTTTATTTCTATATTCAGTTAAAATTTCGTTTTTAATTTTCCTTTTTAGTAAAACTGTGTATTGTTCTTTATTTCTAAAAGCTACAACAGTATCTAAATAGTCTTCAATTTTTCCGCTTTGATCAACTTCTATATGCATTTTTCACCATTTTTTCTTTAGGTATATTATAAACAGCAGATGCTGGGTGTGAAACTGATACTGCTTTTACAGAGGAGACTAAAGCAAGAACTAGGAAAAACAATACAAGTCCTCTGTTTAGTTTAAATTTCATATTAAGTTTTCAACCTTTTTTTTTTTTAATAAAATCATCATCTTTAATCTTAAATTGTTCTAACCTTTTGATTATCAATTTCCTGTCAGGCAACTTTGTTTTGTAGGTTGCAACTTTTACAGGTGATAGTGTCTTAGCAAGAGTAAATCTTACCTCTTCATGATTTTTGGATTTGCAAAGTATTAAACCAACACTTTCCTTTTCTTCAGATAGTCTTATTTTTTCATCTAGAGCTGCAAGATATTTTTGCATCTGACCTACATATGAAGCTTTAAAATCTCCAATTTTAAGGTCAACTGCTACTAAACACCTTAGTTCCCTATGGTAAAATAATAAGTCAATTTTGTTTTCTCTTCTTCCAATATCAATGACATACTGTGAACCAACAAAAGTAAATGATTTTCCAAACTCTAGAAAGAAATCTCTAAGGTTATCTAAAATTGATTTTTCAAGCTCTTGTTCTGAATATTCTTTTCTTAGGTTTAAGAATTCCAAAACATATTCATCTTTGAAATGTTTGCTTAGATCTTTAGTTTCATGTTTTGGTATTAATGCAGTTACTTTTTCTGGCTTGTCTGCGAGCATGTATCTTTCAAATAATGAGGAATCAAGTTGACGTTCCAACCCCCTTGAACTCCATCTTTCCTTTAGGCACATCTTTAAATAAAATTGCTTTTCTTCATCCGAGCTTGTCTTATCTAGTATGAGTACATGATTTGTCCATGAGACCTGAAGCAATTCTGCAGGCAGTGCCTGCAGTTTTTTAGATTCTCCAGACAGTGACTGGAGTTTTTGGTAACTCTCATAAAATCTCTTCATATTCCATAAGTTTCTGATAGAATAACCTCTAGCACGAGGGTATTTTAATCTCAAATCTCTGGATAACTTATCCACAACCGATTTTCCATAAGAAACGTTTTTGCTTAGTTCCCTTCCTATGTTCCAATAAGCATGTAAAAGCGCCTTATTTATTTCAGCAAAAGCTCTTAGTTTTGATTGTTCAATGTGATTTACTATATTTCTGAATATTTTATTATACTTTTTTTTTACTGCTTTTTTCATTTATTCACCTTTTTCCTTATTAGCTCTATTGTAAATAGCAGTTGCTGTATGTGAAACTGAAACTGCTTTTACAGAGGAAACTAAAGCAAGAACTAGGAAAAACAATACAAATCCTTGCCTTATTGTTTTATTAATCATTGTTTTAAAACAACCCAATGTCCTCCTTTTGCAGAGCCAATCCTCTTAAGCACCTTTTTTTTCTTTAATTTGGAAATATTCTCCTTGATTTTCCTCTCTGAAATACCTACTATCCTAGACATTTCCTTGATAGTTGTTGTTTTATCTTTGAGTATGCTGTTGAGGATCTTTCTTTGGTTTTCAGTGACCTTTTCAGTGACCTTTTCAGTGACCTTTTCAGTATAGTCAATCTGGGAATAAACAATTGCTTTTGTCTCAATCTCATGAAGAACGTATTCTAAATCTCTGTTCCCATTTTCCTTTAACAGGGATCTTACATTAACTATTCCTGAGCCATATTTTTCAATAAAACCTATGTCATACATGTACTGTGAAAGCACTTTATTCACAGGTTTGTGCAAAGGCATCTTTGGAGTCACTCCTTTTGGGAAACTGCCTGGATTGATTATCTCAACTCTGTCGTCAAAAACAAATACTCTAACATCTGCAGTTGTTTCATAGTCTCTATGTATCAAAGCATTGATTATCAGCTCTCTTAAAGCTTCAATTGGAATATCGAACTTATCCTCTCTCTGGAAACTTTTTGCAGTTCTAAAACCCATGAAATTAATATGCTCCTTTAGAAAATTCTCAGCTTGCTCAACCATTTCCCATAAAGTTCCGTTGCAGTCTAATCTATCAAGAATTGTTCCGCTTATTTCCCTTCCTTTTATTTTTACAAGTCTAAGCTGAGCACAAGATATCTTTATCAAAGGATTTTTTCCAAAGAATAAAATACCGGCATTTGTTAATGTTCTATCTTTAACAGCTTTAATATTCTCCAAAAATTTATTCAATGAAATTTTAATTTTTTTAGATACATTTCTGTGCTTTTCCCTTTGCTCTAAGTACCATCTTACTTTACTATTATCGATATCTTCTAAGCTGGATTCTTCACAAGGTTGTTCGTCCCAATAACTCTTTTTGCTTTCTTTTACTAATCTCCTTATTTCAGATGAACTTAGCTTATGGCTGCTTTTGCCTATCCTAATATAGGCAGTTCCCTTGAAGAAAACCGGTTTTTCACTGGATTCTTTAACTTCTATTATTATTAATCTATCTTCAGATTGTATAGTAGGATATATTTTTGGGTCTGTATTTATTTTAATATAATTGGCTAATTCTTCTATTGTATTTTTTCCGGATTGTATCCCTTTAACTTTACCATCATCACTTACACCTATAATTAATCTGCCGCCTTTTTTGTTTGCAAACGCTGATACAGCTATTCCTATCTCGTCTTTTAGATGTAGTGACTCTTTGAATTCTGTTTTTTCGTTTTCCCTTTTTTTCATTATGTTTTTATCATTCATTTTTCAGTGACTTCCCAATGTCCTCCTTTTGCACTTCCAATTCTTCTTAGCAAATCTTTTTGTTTCAATTTTTCAATATTCTTCTTTGTATTCCTGATGTTTATGTTTAGTAAATGCGATAATTCTTCTGACGTAATCTTAGGATTTTTCCTCATCTCTTCTAAAATAAGCCTTTCATTTTTAGATAACAATTTTACAGTGTCTTTTACAGTGTCTTTTACAGTGTCTTTTGCTTTGCTTACCCCAGACCTATAGAAAACAACTCTGAAAAAATCATCTATCTTAAATCTGACTTCCAGTCCTCTTTTTTTAATTAAACTCTTGATCCTATTTATTCCACTACCTACTTTTTCAATTAAGCCAATTCTGTAGAAAACGTCAAAAAGGATTGGATTTCTTGGAAAACTTATCTTTCCTAATTTCTTTTTGTCAAAAAGCAGTTTTCCTTTATTAGTTATTTCTAACCTATCATCAAAAATTTCTACAAAGATTCCAAATCCTTTTTCAAAATAGTCTCTGTGAATGATTGCATTGAGCAAAGATTCTCTTAATGCTTCTTCAGGCAATTCAAATTTTTCTTCTCTTGGCCCTGTCCCTTTTATAATATACTCTACTCTTAGATGCTGTTTAAGAAAGCTGATTCCATCTTCATAATTTGTTAATAAATCATTCTTGAAATCTTTCCTGTCAATAATCTTCAATCTTTCTTTGCCCTTATACAAAACACAACTAATAAAATTTTGCCTAATAAATCTTTCAGGGTTTTTCGCAAATAACAAAATACCAGCATTGTTTAATCTAAATCTTTTATCTATAGAGGCTCCAAGAGAAAGATTGGTTAGAATCTCTTTTGTAGAAATAACTTTAGAAATACCCATTTTTTTCAGGAATTCTGAAAATCTCTCTTTATCAAAGTCATTAGGAAAATTAAAGTCATTGTTTATTTGTTCATCGAATTTAACTTTTCCTAAGCCAACAACTAGCTTTAATAGTTCATTACGTGATAATTTTTTAGAGTTGGCTCCTTCTCTTAGGTAAAAACCATCCCTGCATTTGTAAGGTTTATCTTTCCCTTCTTTAATTTCAATAATTAAAATATCCTCCAGTTGCTTTAATTCAACTTTAATCGAAGGATCACAATTATTAGCCAAATCCTGAATCTGTGATTTCAGCTTATTTGTTATTTCAATCCCTTTAACAATTCTTTTGTCAGTAATCCCTAAGAAAATTCTTCCTCCTGTAGAATTAGCAAAAGCTACGATATCTTTAGCAATGGACTTATCAAAAGATTCTTTGAATTCTATTTTAAGCCCTTCCCCTTCTTGCAAAATAACTTTGAATTCTTTTTCATTCATTTTTTCATCCTTTTCGTTTTCCCTTTTTTTCATTATGTTTTTATCATTCATTTTTTTCTTTTAAGGGGTTTTTTATCTGTAACTTTCAAAAAAATTCTTCCATCTAGATCTTCAACAAATCTTATCTTAGTGCCAGGACCCCATCCATTCTCTTCGGCAAGCTCTTTAGGAATAGTTATCTTGTACTGGTTCTTGTTTAGAACAACTTTCATTTTTGCGTAAAATAGTACTAATTTATTATTTTAATAGTAAGTAATCAGTACTAATATATAAATATTTTCTTTTTTATAGCATTTTTTTCTTTCTTTCTATAATGAGTAGTACTAATTAAGTATTTATTTAGTACTAATATATATTTATTGGTATTTTTGAGAATTTTAGTTAATTAAAAGAATGTCTAAACCGAAAGGTTTATATAATAATTTATTATATTTTATTATAAATTATAATGAGGTGAATCAAGATGGTACAAGCAATTGTAAGTTTAGGAGATAATCAAGATAGAGTATTGACTATTGTAAAAGGGAAATATGGGTTAAAAAATAAATCTGATGCTATTAATCTAGTGATAAATAAATTTGAAGAAGAACTTCTTGAACCTGAATTAAGACCTGAATATAAAGAAAGACTGTTAAAAATAGATAAACAAAAAGGGATTAAGTTTAATAACATTAAAGAGCTTAGAAAAATAATTGAAAATTAAAAATGAATTATGAAATTAAGCCAAGCTTAAAGAAGATTCTAAATAAATTAGTAAAAAAAAGAAAAATATTGTACGAGAAAGTTATAAGAAAAATTGAAGAAGTGATAAATTCTGATAGTGTAGAACATTATAAGAATTTAAGATATAATATGAAGGAGTTTAAGAGAGTTCATGTAGGTCATTTTGTTTTGATATTTAAGCTGGAGAAAAACATTATAATTTTTGAAGATTTACAGCATCATGATTATATTTATTATAGATAAATAAATAAAAACTAAGTATATATGTTTTTTCTTTTTTTTTTTTTTTTAAAAAAAAAAAAAAAAAAAAAATTTTTTAAAATAAAATTAAAAATAACCTTAAAAAATGTTATAAAATTAAA
>CAZSMA010000067.1:0-8143 GCA_964608065.1 uncultured Methanosarcinales archaeon | reverse complement strand
AAATTCAGATTAAATATTCCAGATTTAACTATCTCAACAGACATAATCTGCGGTTTTCCAACAGAAACAAAAGAACAGTTCCAGGATTCTGTTAATCTAATCAAAGAAATTAAGCCAAATGTTCTTAACAGGTCAAAATTTGTACCAAGACCTAATACAAAAGCAGCTGAAATGGAACAATTAGAAGGTGGAGAGATAAGAAACAGAAGTAGAATGATTACTTCAATATTTGAATGGATTGCTTTTGAAAACAATAAAAAATGGAAAAAATGGGAAGGAGAAATATTGATAGATGAACTTGGGAAAGATAATACATTTGTAGGAAGAAATTATGCATACAGGCCAGTTGTTGTTAAATGTAATAAAGATATCTTTGGCCAAAAAGTAAAAGTTAAAATACAAGAAGTAACTAAATGGGATTTAAGAGGTAATTTAATTTGACAATTTTCAAAGCATATGACATTAGAGGATTGTATCCTGAAGAATTAGATGAAGATACTGCATATAATATAGCTAGAGCTTTTGTCACATTACTAAAATGCAAGAAAGTAGTTGTAAGCAGAGATATGAGGGAAAGTGGAATTCCAATTTCTAAAGCTTTAATCAAAGGTCTGACAGACCAGGGTGCAGATGTTATTGATATTGGGCTAAGCTCAACACCCATGAACTATTTTGCAAATAACTTCCTTAAAGCTGATGCTTCTATTATGATTACAGCGTCTCATAATCCTAAAGAATACAATGGCTTTAAACTAAACAGGGAAAAAAGCATTCCAATAAGTGAAGAAACAGGAATAAAAGAGATAGAAAAACTAGTTTTAAAAAACAAATTCAAAGATGTTGAAAAAGGCAATGTAACATCAAAAGACATCTTAAAAGATTATGTAAATCATGTTGCGAATTCAGTACACGAGAAAAGCAAAGCTTTTCTGTGCCCTGAAAATCGAAGATTTTCATGGAAAAACATCAATAAAAACTTAAAAATAATAATAGATGCTGGAAATGGAATGGCTGGCTTAGCTGTTGAAAAAATATTCAATAAGTTAGGATTAAGTATTGAAAAAATGTATTTTGAATTAGACGGAAATTTTCCAAACCATGAAGCTAATCCTTTAAAGGATAAGAATGTTAAAGAAATTAAAGATAGAGTTAAAAAAGAAAAATTTGACTTGGGCATAGCTTTTGATGGAGATGTAGACAGAGTTTTTTTCATTGATGAAAATGGCAATAAAATTCCATCAGACCATATTATCGCTTTGTTCGCACAAGAACTATTAAAAGAAAACCCAAATCAGATTATAATCAATGATTTAAGAACATCCAAGATAATAAAAGAAACAGTTGAAGCTAATAACGGAACTTCAATAATGTCCAGAGTAGGCCATGTTTTCTTCAAACAATTAATGAGAGAAAAAGATGGTTTATTCGCAGGAGAACTTTCAGGCCATTATTACTTTAGAGACAATTTTTACACAGACTCTGGAGTTATAGCTGCTGTCAAACTGATTGAAATTATGTCTAAACACAGCAAACCATTATCAGAACTGATAAAACCATTTAAAAAATATTATCAATCTGGAGAACTTAACTCAGAAGTTAAAGATAAACAAAAAAAAATCAAAGAAATAGAAAAACATTATAAAAACGCTGAAATAAAACATATTGATGGACTAAGTATCTACTTCAAAGACTGGTGGTTCAACATAAGGCCATCCAACACAGAAGACTTACTTAGACTGAATTTAGAAGCTGATTCTAAAGAATTGTTAGAAATAAAGAAGAAAGAGTTATTAGAGTTAATCAAGAATTAACATAATTAATATATCAATATACTAAAACCTATACTAACATACCATTTAATTATATCAAAAACAATAGCAAAATTTAAATATCATAACATAACTACTTACTTTGGAGAGAGAAGAAAAAAAAGACAAAAAAATAATTTTTTTCTCTAATTAAATATGATAAGGAAAATAAAACCTTTATCACCAAGTTTAAGGCAAAAAAAAAGATACTTGGTATTTGAAGCAATATCTGAAAAAAAAATAGATTTTAATTTAGTCAGTAACATAATCTTACAGCAAGGAGAACAATTCCTGGGAACCTTAGGAATGGCTGGAGCAGGACTAATAATAATGCATGACAAATTCAAAGATAAAAAAGGAATAATCAAAGTAAACCATAAGCATGTCAATCATTTAAAATCAGTCTTAGCTTTAATAAATAAACAAGATCTAATGTTCAGAAGTTTAGGTGTTTCTGGAATATTAAATAAAGCTGAAAAAAAATTTTATGTAAACTGAGGTGAATATTAAAATGCAACAACCAATGCCTCATCAATTGATGGGTTATGATAGGGCTATCACAATGTTTAGCCCAGATGGTAGATTATTACAAGTAGAGTATGCTAAAAAAACAGTAAAACAAGGCTCTACTGCAATAGGGATGGTATGTAAAGACGGAGTCCTATTAATAGCAGACAAAAGAATTGTAGATTCTCTGATAGTAGCAGAATCTGTTGAGAAAATATGGCAGATAGATGATCATATGGGTGCAACTGCATCTGGAATATTGTCTGACGCTCGTGTCTTAGTAGAAAAAGCACAGCTTACAGCTCAGCAGCACAGAGTTACATACGATTCAGAAATCGATACTGCATCTATAGTAAAAGATGTATGCAGCCTAAAACAAATAACAACACAATCAGCAGGATTCAGACCATTCGGAGTCTCATTATTATTTGCTGGTATTGACGAAGACGGACCAAAACTATACGAGACAGATCCAACAGGAATATTCTTCAGATACAAAGCATCAGTCATAGGAGAAGGCGAAACAGATGTAGAAGAAATACTGCACAAAAAATACAGGGAAGACATGACAATAGAAGAAGGGTTTAAATTAGCATTAAGCAGTCTAAGCAAAGTTTTAGACAAAAACTTCAATGCCGAAAGAATAGAAGCTGCTTATATTAAAACTGATGAAAAAAAGTTTACAAAATTTTCAAAAGCAAATATAGAAAAAATATTGAAAGACGTGAAAAAAAAAGTAAATTAAAATGGTAGGAACAACTTTTGATAAAGAGAAAATCTCTTTAAACTTAGCAAGACTCAAGAAAGGCGGAAAAACATTCGAGATAGATGTAAACAGTGAATTAGCACTTGCTTTTAAAGGGGGCTCAAGTATAGATATCAAAGATGTTCTCAAAGTAGAAAAAGTATTTTATGACGCTAAAAAAGGTTTAGAAGCATCACCAACTGAGATGCAGCAATTATTTAACACTTCTGATCCATTAGAGGTTGCAAAAATAATAATCAAAGAAGGTGAAGTTCAGCTTACAGCAGAATACAGAGCTAAATTAAAAGAAATCAAGAAGAAACAAATTATTAACATGATTCACAGAAACGCAGTTGATCCAAAGACACATGCACCACATCCTCCACAAAGAATTGAAAACGCAATAGAAGAGGCAAAATATCACATAGATGAATACCAGTCAGTACAAAAACAAGTAGAAGAAGTATTAAAAAAAATAAGGCCTATCTTACCTATAAAATTCGAAATGAAAGAGATAGCTGTTAAGATTCCTGCAGATTATGCTGCTAAATCTTATTCTACTGTAAAAAACTTTGGTAAGCTCCTAAAAGAAGACTGGCAGTCAGATGGCTCATGGGTTGTTGTAATTGAGATTCCTGGCGGCTTGGAAAATGATTTTTACGATGCTATAAACAAAGTTTGTCATGGTAATATAGAAAGTAAAGTATTAAAAACAAAATGAAAAGGTGAATAAACAAAATGGGAGAACTATTAATAAAAAATAAAGATATTGTTGTTCCAGGAGAAGAATTAGCCAAAGGTATGGACTATCTTCCAGGAAACGGCACTTACAGAGACAACGACAGGATAATATCATCCAGATTAGGTTTAGTTAATGTTGATGGAAGAGCATTAAAACTAATTCCATTATCAGGAAGATATATGCCTAAAAGAGATGATACTATAATTGGGCAGATTATGGATATAACATTTTCTGGCTGGAGAATAGAAACTAACTCAGCATACCCTGCTATGTTAAACATCAGAGACGCAACTTCTGATTTCATAGCTCGTGGAGCTGATTTAGCGCAATTCCTTAATTTAGGAGACTATGTTGCAGCTAAGATAACAAATGTTACTAGTCAAAAATTAGTTGATTTGACTATGAAAGGCCCAGGGCTGAGCAAGCTAAAAGGCGGAAGAATAGTCCTTGTTAACACAAACAAGGTTCCTAGAATCATAGGAAAGCAGGGATCCATGGTTAGTATGATTAAACAAGCTACTGGCTGCAGAATAATGGTTGGCCAGAATGGCGTTGTCTGGATTGAGGGAAGTCCTGAAAATGAGTTGATAGCTGTAGAAGCTATAAAGAAAATAGAAAAACTAGCTCATATGACTGGATTAACAGATGAGATTAAAAAATTCTTAGAGAAAAACACTAAAGAGGTAAAAAATGAAAAGGCCTGATAAAAGAAAAAACGATGAAACAAGACCTATAGAAGCAAAAGCAGGAGTCATTAAAAGAGCAGACGGTTCTGGTTATTTTAAGATTGGAGATACAATAGCATATGCTGCTGTTTATGGTCCAAGAAACCTGTATCCAAGATTCATGCAAGACCCTCAAAAAGGTATTTTAAGATGTAATTACAATATGATGCCTTTTTCTGGAAGTGGAGAAAGAATCAGACCAGGTGGCTCAAGACGTTCAAAGGAAATCTCAATGGTAACTAAAAATGCTTTATTACCTGTTCTGGATTTGAATGAATTTCCAAACGCTGTAGTTGATTTATTCATTGAGTTTCCGCAAACAGATGCTGGAAGCAGATGTGCAGGAATATGCGCAGCTTCTATTGCATTAGCAGATGCTGGACTTATTATGAAAGATTTGGTTTCATCAATAGCTGTTGGATATGCCAACAATGAAGTGATTGTGGATTTATCCAAAGAAGAAGAAGACATTGAAGGCGCAGTAGACATCCCAATAGCAGTCATGCCTACAACAGGAGAGATTACATTATTGCAGATGGACGGAATAATAAGCAAAGAAGACTTGAAGAAAGCTATTGAACTTGGTAAAGAAGCTTCAAAAAAAATATACGAAGTTCAAAAAAAAAGCTTAAAAGAAAAATATAAGATTTGAGGTTCAAAAATGAATTCAGACTTAAAAAATCATATAACAGAAACCTTAAACAAAGGTTTAAGGTTTGATGGAAGAAAAACAAACGAATACAGAAAGATTACAGTAGAATATGGTATAACAAAAAGCGCTGAAGGCTCTGCAAGAGTCAAGATTGGTGACACAGAAGTAATTGGAGGAGTAAAACTTGAAGTTGGAACACCTTATCCTGATACACCAGATGAAGGAACAATCATAGTAGGAGCAGAACTAATTCCATTGTCAAGCCCTGAATTTGAATCAGGACCTCCAGGAATACAGGCTATTGAGCTTGCAAGAGTTGTTGACAGAGGTATTAGAGAGTCAAAAGCCCTTGATTTCAAGAAATTATGCATAGAATCAGGAGAAAAAGTATGGCTTGTTTTAATAGATGTTATTCCTCTAAATGATGATGGCAATCTATTTGATGCTGCTTCTTTAGCAGCTTTAGCAGCTTTAAAAGATGCTAGATTTCCAGCATTTGATGGAAAAAAGGTTGATTATAAGAAAAAAACAAAGGAAAAACTACCATTAAGCAAAGAACCAATCAGTATAACTGTTCTTAAGATTGGGAAAAATTATCTAGTTGATCCTAGCCCTGAGGAAGAGGAAGTGTTAGACTCAAGATTGACAGTAGCAACAATGGCAGATGGTGCATTGTGTGCATTACAAAAAGGTGGAGATATGCCTATTAACACTGAAGACATAGACAAAATGATTGATATTGCTCTGGAAAAATCAAAAGAATTAAGGAAACATTTATAAGTTAATTGTGAAAAACAAAGTGATAATCATGGCAGAAGAAAAATTCAAATTCACAAAATACGAGAAAGCTAGGATGCTTGGAAGCAGAGCACTACAGATTGGAATGGGAGCTCCTTTTTTACTTAAACTAACTGATGAAGACTTGAAGAAGATAAACTATAACCCTATAGAAATTGCTAAATTAGAGTTTGAAAAAGGCATTATCCCAATAACAGTCAAAAGACATCTTCCTAAAAAGTTCGAAGAATAGTTTTTTTTTTTTAAATCTTTTTATTTCTTTATTGATTCTTTTTTAATTGAATTCTCTTATTTAGAAACAGCTTTTTCTTCAACTTTCGTTTTCTCTTCTTTTTTTTATTGGCTCTTTTTCACTGATTTCGACCTTTTCTTCAGTCTTAGGAGCTTCCTTCTTTTCTTCAGCTTTAGTTTCTTCTTTCTTTTCTTCAGGTTTCTCTTTTTTTTCCATCATATCTTTTACTTTCTCTGCTGTTGTTTCAGGTTTTTTCTTTTTCTTTTCAGGAACTTTCTCAACAGGAGCTCCAACTAATTCAGATTTAACTAAGCCTTTATCATCTTTAGTAACATTAACCTTAACATGGTGTGGTGGATTCTTAATTCCATGTTTCCATATTTCTAAATTAATGTATTTGCCAACTTTAACTTCTTCTGATTTCATATGTTTAATTAGGAATTGCTTCACAGCTTTAACTGCCTTTTTAGCCCTTCTATACTTAGCTACTTTAAGCCATTCCCTTCTAAGCGGGATATTATAAGTTCTTTCTAATACTATCTTACTTTCTTTTCCTTTTTTGCTTTTTTTCTCTGCCATCTTTATGCCTTAGTCTTAGTTCTTCTCCAGTTTCTTTTTACAGCAGTATGTCTTCCTGGATGAACCCTTCTTCCAACACCATAAATCTTAGGTACTGTCCAAAAAGGAGCCCACCTAGTATGTTTATGGTGTTTTGCTAATCTTTTCTTTTTTGAAGGATGTTTGAACCTTGCCATTTTTTTTTTTATTATTATTATTATTATTATTATTTATGTTTTATGTTAAATTTTTTATTTGCAGGTGTGATTTGTTTTAATATTTCCTTTAACCCTTGATCATCAATTTTTTTTTTTATTTTCCCTTGTTGTATGAATTGGCTCAGCAACACTAAAAGCTGGATGCTTTTTTCAGGGTGAGCAGCTTTCAAGTTCCCATATCTTTGCAATGCTTCTTTAGTCAGATACTGCTTAACTACAGTCTCTAACTGCTGTATTTGTTGCTGCAATTGAACTTGTTCTTGAAATTGTTCTTGTTGTTGTGCTTGAATCTCTTGAATTTTTTTTTGCCTTATATTTTCAAGCTCATCCATTTTTAACAGGTTTCTTGCCTTTTGATTCTTCTTTTTGAGAAGTTTTTGACTTCTCTAAACCTTTTTGAAAAACCTTCGATTTTTCTAAACCTTCCTTCGGAAGCTTCTCACTTTCGTTCGAAGGTTTAGGTTTTTCTTTCTTAACTTCTTTTGGAACTTCCTTTTTCATACCTTTTGACAATTCACTTGCTGTCTTATCTAATAATGATTTTCCTTTAGGTGTTGCAACTCTTCCTTTATGTCTTTTTACTTCTTTTTTTACTATTAACTCTGATAATTCCAGTTGTTGTAATATCTTTCTTATTATTGAACCTGATCCTTTATAGAATATTTCTGGCCTAACTCCTCTGTTTTTCTTTCCGCCATACTTTCTTCTTAATTTTGAAACTCCAATCGGTCCAAGTTTATATATTGATCTTAAAACAGATGCTGCCCTTACATACCACCAATCCTTTTTAACAGGAGGCCTTTCCTTATGTCTTCCAGTTTTTACAAAACTAGCCCATTCTGGTGCTTTAATCTCAGGCATTGATTTTAGCTTTTCAGCTACTTTTTCTATTAGTTCATCTGCAGGAACATCAAAAGCGTTTGTCATTTATTGTTTCACCTTTCTATAGCTAACTTTAGAACCTCTAAACCTTATTTAAACCTCTTTGCAGAGAAATTACAGGTTGTTTATAAAAGTTACTATTTGTTATTTATTTTCAATATGGAAAAGAAGTGTAACAAAAAAAAAATTCAATAAATAATACACACATTAAATAAAAATTAAGACCCTGAAAATAGCATTACAGAGCCTCTAAACCCTGTTTCTTTAAATATATTG
>CAZSMA010000066.1:0-8230 GCA_964608065.1 uncultured Methanosarcinales archaeon | reverse complement strand
TATTTCTTCATCTATTATTTTCTGACCTTTTTCAAACAAATCTGATATGTCTTTTTTTGGATCTATCATTTTAGCCGTCTCATAATCTATTTTATTTACATAAATACTGCAAAAATACTATCTTTAATTTCTTTTCCTTTATGATATATTGAACCAGAAAGTCTTTTTGTTCTTGAATTAGGACTAGGCATATCACCATTAACTTCAATAACCCCTCCCCTCATATCACTTCCAACATATTTTCCTCCACTTACATCTCCTTCAACTATAATCTTTCCATCGAACATTGTTATTCCAATGTCACAGTTTAGTGCACTACCTCCAATTCGTATTATACCTTCCTTCATATGCGTCCCCACACTATGGTAAGTACCCTCAACACCCCCTTTAATATTTATTTTACCATTTTCCATCATATATCCTATGGAATTATGAGTCCCAATAACTTTTTTTAAATCAATAACACCATTTCCTAAATAAAATCCGACATTTGCTTCACAATATCCTTCAACTTTAATTTCACCACCGCACATCCCATATCCTACACTAGTACCATGGATACATTCTTTACAATTCCCTTCAACCACTATTTTACCATCATTCATCCCTACACCTATCATTCCTTGGGCGTTTCCTTCTACAGTAATTTCTCCATCCTCCATACGTTCTCCAATTCTACCAACATTTCCTTTAACTAGAATTTTACCTCCTTTCATCTCTACACCCAAGCTTCTGTCCATAGTTTTGTAATCACCATCAATCTGTAATAATCCTCCTTCCATTTCAAAACCAGGCCCGTCTTTATAGTTATTATCTGAAAGATTGCCTCTTACCTCCAATGTACCAGCTTTCATCCTATGACCAATAGAGCCCTGATAATCTCCATTAATAATTAGCTTACCTCCATTAAGACCATAGCCAAGTTTACTGAAATTTGTATCATGAGGGCAAACTTTACATCCGTTTAAAATAATAGTTCCTCTTGGTAAAAACAAACCCAGATAATGATCCAATCTACTATCATTCTTAACATTTAATTCAACAATATCACTTTCTTTTATTGCCCTATTAATCAAAGCAGAAATATAAATACCAAACCTCTCTTTAATATAAAATTCTTTAGACTCTTGAAATTCATTAAATAAATTAATTACATCTTCTAAAGTGTATTGCATGTTTGGGACTAGAGAACAAGCAGTTTTATATCCTTCATCTAAATTGATGAATGTAGTTTTATCATGAAAATTTTTAATTAGTATTTCTCTTACTCTTTCCTTAAACTCACTTTCTGTAATCCTTTCAATAGGCTCTTTTATTTCTTTATCTATTATTTTCTGTCCTTTTTCAAAAATATCTGAAATATCTTTTTTTGGATCAAACATTTTATTATATTGTTTTAGTATAATCTAATCACCAGTCTCTTTTATCAAACGGAATCTCCCAATATTTAGTTTGTAGATGGTAATTAATATCTACTAAAGGTTGGTTTATTTTCATAAAAAAATAATTCTCTCTTTCCAAACATTCCCCTTCCGCGCTTTTACCGCCGAATCTTTTTCCATCCTTATAGAGTCTTATATGGTGGTTCTCATGAATTAAAAATCCTGCAACTTCTTCTTTACTTAATAACATCCTATCACTACCGTAAACCCTTCCACTGTAAACATCTACTCCTGAGGGTAATCTATGATTAACTTCTGTAAAATTCTCTAAGATACTCTCCCACTCTTCCTTATATTTACTTTTCAATAATTCCAAAGCTTCATTAATTATTTTTATGAAATATTGAGGCCCCTTTATAATAATACCCTCATATGATGCTTGTCCTTCATGTTCTTCTTGTCTGTATGCTAACTTTTTTTTCTTTAAATTTTCTTCATAATATTTACTACTTCCTTTCACTATTTTTTCTAAACTCGCCAAATACATTAAACCTGTGAAGAACTTTTTGACCATATTGTCTGATCCGCTTACTTTATCTCTAAAAATATTCGGTGTAAGGATGTCTGTTATGTCTGTATCTCTAAAGAAATTATCTTCATTCCCATATTTTTTTAACATATCATTGAATTCGTTATAAGCTATTACTTGTATAGAATTATCTTTTAACTTTTTATCCACTTCAACAGGGTTTAGGTCTTTATCTGTCAATAAAGATATTTTATAATTTGATAAAAATTCTCTTGCTATATCTATTTTAGTTACCAAATCCTTTAATGATGAGTATTCAATCATTATAATCTGTGATTTTATTTGAAATTTTAAAAAAATTACAAATTAATAGTTATATTCTTAATTCCTAATTCTTTGAAAAAATTTGTCATATTCTTCATTACAGTTCTCCAATAATTAGCAGTATAATTTCCAAAATTATATAATTGATGTTCTCCACTCTTAAATTTGTCAAGATCTTGCCTTTCTCTGGATGTTATATGATTTAGTTCTAAATCTCTTTTAATAACTTCAATTCTTGAACTTGTTTGCTGCATTGCCTCTTGAGCACAGCCTATATATATGACCCCCTTATTATATTTAACAATCATTTCATCTAATCCACTAATTTTATCTTCTTCAATATTTTCTGGAAGAAGTGCTTTTACTTCATTATCTTCTAAATAAGAAGCTTTATCTTTATCTACTAATTCATTAAATTTTGAATATGCTCTTGACTGTAGAACCTTACTTTCTAATTTACTATCCACTTCGTAAGGATTTAAATCTTTATCACTTTTTAAAGTAGCATAATAATCTGTTAAAAAAGCCTTTGCTTTGATAATATTTTCTTTTAGCCTTTGTAAACGTGATTCTTCTGAATTAAGTTCTCTTATCAATTTCTCTGCTTTCAAATATTTTTGTTGAAGTTTTTCATATTTATTAAAATCAGCTAAGTTTGCTTTTGTTGGTTTTATTAACCCATAGCTTTCTAATACCTTAAGATAACTAACTATCTCAGTATTCAATCTTATTGTTTCATTAAAATTATTATAACCGCTAGTACTCCTTAACCTCTGTGCTAATTCTAAAAGTTCTTTGTCAGCACGTAAGAAAACATCCCAAATAGTTGCACCTTTACCAGAATATTCATCTTTGTGTCTTGCCAACTTTCCTTTTATCACATTGAATTGTGATCTGAATTGTGTGATAACATCTTCATCAACTGACATTTTATTACCTCATTTTATAGTTTAGGTCCTGTTTTTGTTAAATCTATTTCACGTAAATAACCATTTCCTAACTTACATCTGTTCCATGGAATAAACCTTTGTATTATTCCTCTACTATATTCTAAAGGACAACCACCCTCTTTAAGCTTACTGGCATTTATAACATGAAGTTGTAAAAATGTTCTTCTATGGGCATGATAAGCTACAGTGCATATTTCATATAATCCTTTTCTCATAGGAACGGTTAATACAGCACCTTCAGGGCCCCCTTCTACATGACATTTTCTTGGAAAAGGAGTTCCAACAAGATCGCTTTCTGAAGAAGGTTGTGATGTTTCTCCTTTATAAGGGGGTAGCGCTTTTATGTTTTGAATTTCTTCTCTCAGTTTTCTTTCAATCTCTGATATTTTATTACTTGCCTCTAGATTTTTACCAATAGTTTGTGTTAAATTATCTATGCTGGATTTCATAACATATAAGAACAGTAGTTTTTCAATGCTTGCTCTTTTTTCCTTTTCTTCTTCCTTCATACGTTCAAACTGTTTTTCTTTAATAATAATATATTGTTCTATAGAACCTAGTTTGTCATATATATCTATACGACTACTATTAATATCAAATCCCAAGACTTTACTCATATCTTCCTTTAATGGATATGGTATGTTTTTCAACCATTCTTCTATCTGAAATTCAATAGATTCTATTGGGATATTTACCACCCAATACTATGATAATACTAACGGATATTTAAACTTTTCTTTATTATAGAGTAGTTAAGAAGATAAACTCCTTTATCCAACAACCCTAAGAACAAACCAACATCAGTTACAACACCAACATCTTGTGAACTACCCCCTCTAAATGTCCTTCTGCTATAACTTCTTCTGTGTGCATTTTAAAGAGTGAGAAAGATAGAGTTATTTAAATGTTATGGGTTGTATCTGTTATGTTTCATAATCTGTAGTTGGATATCGGAAATATGATGGAGTTTTTTATATTCTGTTATTAAATTTCTTGTATCATTTAAGTCTAATAACAATAAAGGGTTAATATCACATGCTAGACGTTCTAGTCTGCTAAGTCTTTTTTCTTCAGATTCAGTAGATGCTTTTTGTCCAGTTTTAGCTAGGTCTTCGTATAAAGAATAAACATCATCATTTAGTCTTTCTAAAGCTAGAGTTAAATCACCTACAGGATATGTTTGTTGCATTTTAAAATATTAGAGTTAGTTTATTGTTTTTAAAGGTTGTTGTATTTAAAAGAGAAGATTATAGTTTTTCTTCAACTAGTTGTTTTAATAGTTTGTATCTTTCTTCTATTTGAGGGGTCTTGTTTAATGTATCCTTAAAGAGATAGTCTCTTGTAACTATATTATCTTGTGTGATAATTGTTCCTTTAAGGAATTGTTCTCGTGTTAGATCATATTCTGAAAAATCTGGTAAGATATTCCATACGTGACTGCGTTTTTTGTTATATGCTATGTCTCCTTCAAGGTGATCTTGTATTACAAGCGCTGTTGGTCCACTTTGGCCTATATATGGTTCTTTAGGAGTCCATTTATCGCGTTTACTTTGGATACATGTGTCAGCACACCATGATTCTCTTATTGCTTGTTCTAATTTGCTTAGGTCCTCTGATTTAATTCTTCCCATAATCAGACGAAGTGATAGGTCTGTTTATTAAATTTATGTTAATCTTAGAGTGTATATGTAAAATAAATATTGAATATAAACTAAAAACAAACATTCATCTTTTTTTACTTAATATTTATTCTTTATAATAATGTATATATTTGATAAAAACAGTAACTTATTAACAAAAACTATTTAAATATAAAATATATTAAAGTTATTAACAAAATATAGCTAACAACAAACAATTAAAAACATACTACAACATACTAAAAAATAATAACATTTAAATACTAGTAAACGTTCATTCACTATAAATTAACATGCAATCTATAGCAAAGAATGAATTTGAAGTAATCAATTTCTTAGTTAGAAATTTCACTAGCAGATATACAATAAGGAATATTGCCCAATTCCTAAAATTAAGTCCTGCAGGGGTTCATTCTATCTTAAAAAAATTAGAAAAAAGCAATATTGTAAAGCATGAAAAATTAGGAACAGGTTTATTCTATGAATTAAACTTAAACAATAAAACTGCAAAACACCTGTCTGCAATAGTTCTTTTACAAGGAGATGTTAAATTAGACACAAAAATAGATGCAAAAGCAGTTATTGCTACAAAAACAGATGTTTTGGTTATTTTAGATGATATCTCTGTACAGGAAATCTCTATCCCAGACAAAAATGTCATAACTTCATCTGAATCTTCATTATTGGAAAAGATCAGTTCAAAAGATAAGCAAATCTTAGAAATTTTCAGGCAAGGCAATGTAATATTTGGAGAAGATTTTGTTGTAGATATAATCAAAAAAAGAAGATGAATAAAAATAATAAGTCAAAAATGGCAAATATAAGTCAAAAATGGCTAGATTTACTAGTTCCATTCACATATGAGTATAATAGAAAATACACTATAAAAGATTTAATCAAAAATTCAAAAATTCCATTAAGGACTGCTACTAGATGTATAAAGAATCTTCAGGATAAAAGTTTAGTTTCTTTTTACAGAAGAGGAAAAACATTTGTTTATTATTTAGATTTAAAAAGAAACAAATCAGGACTGATTATAAACCTTATTGAGTTTTATAAATCTGTAAAATTTGCCAATGAGAGTAAGATATGGGTGCTGGTTAATGATCTTATGAGATTTGGGGATATTATCTTATTTGGAAGCTATGCTAAGGGTTATGCAAACAAAGAATCTGACGTTGATGTTTTAATGCTATGCAAAAAATCAAAGAAGATAACTGATATTATAAAAACCCATCCTTTTGAGGTAAACACGCATTTCATTTCATTAGAAAGTTTTGCTAAATTACTTAGAGAAGAAAATGCCTTAGCAATTGAAATAGTCAAATCACATATTATATTTGGTTCAGACAGATTTATTGAACTATGCAGGGGGTATTACAATAATGAACTCTAAAATAGAATGGTGTATAAAGCAGAATAAAGGAATAAAATTAGTTGATCCTAATGATACACTCTGTAATGAGTATCTTAAGAGTTCTGAAGAAGATTTAATCAATCTTGAAAAAGTCAGTGGAAAATGGATTTCAGTAACAGCATATTACTCATGCTACAATGCATTATATGCATTATTATGCAAAATCGGAATTAAATGTGAGATACATGAATGCACAATTGCTTTGATGAGTTTAGTAGGTTATGAGAATAAGGATATTGGGTTTATTGAGGATCTAAAGAAGGAACGAATTGATACTCAATATTACCTTAAAGAACCAGATAAAATTGATTTTATTGAAATAAAAAGTTTCATAACAAAGACAAAAGAAAAGATATTGGATATTAATGAAAAAAAAATAGAAAATATAAGATCTAAGATAAGATGAACAAAAAATTAGCAACAATAATTATTGCAATTTTCCTAATTAGCACTGCAACTGTATCTGCTGCAAGTCTTGCAGATGGTTTTAATAGCATATTTGATAATATGAATGCTTTCTTTGCAGGAGGATGGCAGAGATATGATGCTTTACTAAGCTTTGCTTTAATATTTGTATTATTATTTTCAGCAGCATACACTGGGTTAAAGAAAGCGTTTATAGGTGATGATAAAACGAAATCAAGGCCAGCTATGGGGATAGCTTTAGCATTTGCTGCTATAGGCGCAATTGGAATTGTATCTGGATTTGGATTTAGGATAGAGAAATATGGGTTTATGGCTTTAGGATTCTTATTAATCATGTTAGTGTTCATAATCTATGCAGTGTTATTGAAAGTAGGGTTAGAGAAACACAAGCTATTAGCACTCTTAATAGCTTTAATCATTGTTGGTGTTATATTATTATTTACTACAAGCATAATGGATTCAAGAGGGATTAACTTAGGCGGTCTAGGTGGCGGTGGAAGTAGTATTGGCAGTAGTAGAAACATATTCAGCGGAATAGCTAACCTCTTCAAAGGAGGAGGAAAGCCTTCTGCTCCTAAAACTGATGAGTTAGAATCACTGAATTTCAGGATTGAATATCTTAATAAGCTGGATGGTTTAAGAGATGTTAAATGGGATTACGAAAGACAAAGAGAGATTGCTGGGCTGTTACAACAGGATATAGATAAAGAGGAGAGGAGAAGGTTATTAAAAGAGGAAAAAGAAGTAGGAGAGAGGGTAAAAGAAATAGTAAAGAAAGGTATTACAGAAAGTGATACAGAAAAAATACCTCAATATACAAAAGAAAAAGAATATGTGAAAGAGTTAACTGACTATTGCCTTGGAAGTGGAGGTAGCAGCTTAATTGATAAAGCAAAACAAGAAATTTCAAAGGTTGCTGGAACTAATGATATTGAAAGACTTAGAGTATTAAGAGATTCCTGTAAAAAAGCACATTTCAGTGAGCAAGAGCTTAGTGAAGATGATAGAATCAAGCTTTCTGTATTATACAAACAATCTGAAGGAGCATTTGCTTATGAAACAGGCAAATATTATGAGGATAATGAGCAGTATAAGGCTGCACAGATTGCTTATTTAGATGTTCTTGATAAAAAATCAATTATTAGAGGTAAAGAAATACCCGTTGGAGAGACAGGCTATGAAGATGATGCTGTAGCAAAATTAAAAGTAGTTCTTGACAAAAGGGATGAACTAGAACAAGCTACAGCTGAGGATTATTATCTTGTAGGAAGCAAAATGTATGCTCATCCTGACTACAGAGATGATGGCAAAGCGTATCTTGAAAAAGCTGAATCTTATGTCAGACTTGGTTATAAAGGGGAAACTGATAAAAATGCTAGGGCTAAGAAAGCAAAGTTATTTGCAGATATTTTGGAGAAGAAAAAACAAGTTACATTAGATGATGGAAATACTTGGAGTCGTAATGAACAGAAAGAATTAGATGACTTGATAAACGAAGCAGCAGGATTAGGTGAAAAGAAGACAGAAGAAGTTGTTGTTGAACCTGAGAAAAAAGGAGGAAA
>CAZSMA010000065.1:0-8335 GCA_964608065.1 uncultured Methanosarcinales archaeon | reverse complement strand
CTGGTAAACGGCGGGGGTAACTATAACTCTCTTAAGGTAGCGTAATACCTTGCCGTTTGAATGACGGCTTGCATGAATGACGTAACGAGATCATCACTGTCCCCAACTAGAATCCTCTGAATACTCTATTCTGGTGCAAAGGCCAGAGATTTCCAGTGGGAAGCGAAGACCCCGTGAAACTTTACTATAGCCTATGGTTGCGATGTGGATTTTGTTGTATAGCGTAAGTGGGAGTCGCTAAAGCTTAGACGCAAGTTTGAGTGTAGACAACGATGTAACACCACTCTACAAAATTTACGTTGCTTACTTTGCAAAAAGGACACCTGTAGGTGGATAGTTTGGCTGGGGTGGCACCCTGCTGAAAATGTATCAGCAGGGTCCAAAGGTTGGCTCAAGCCGGTCAGATATCGGCTGTAGAGCGCAAGGGCAAAAGCCAGCCTAATTGGATTTTTAACAAGACGAAATCCAAAAACGAAAGTTTGGCCTAGCGAACCTTTATACCTCATTGATCGAGGTTAGAGATGACCAAAAAGTTACTCCGGGGATAACAGAGTTGTCGCGCCTGAGAGCTCATTTTGAGCGTTAAGGCCGCTAGTCTGTGATTTGAGGTCATTTATAGGTCTTCATTTCTCATAGCAATAGCTTTAACGTTCTAGAGCATATCGACGGCGCGGCTTGCTACATCGATGTCGGCTCTTCCTATCCTGGGCGTGCAGAAATATCGAAAAATTAGGTTTTTCGGAACCTACATTTCTTCGAACTGTAGGCGCCCAAGGGTGTGGGTGTTCACCAATTAAAAGGGATCGTGAGCTGGGTTCAGAACGCTGTGAGGCAGTTTGTTTGATATCTACTGGAAATGTTTGTGTCTGAGGGGAAGGAAGCCATAGTACGAGAGGAACTGGCTTTCGAAGCCACTGGTCTACCTGTTATCTTACAAGGTACGCAGGGCAGCTACGCTTTATAGGGATAAGTGCTGAAAGCATCTAAGCACGAAGCCCACCTCGAAAATAGACACATTTAGAACACTCATAAAATATGAGTTTGATGGGACTGGTGTGTAAGCATCAAGGCAACGAGATGTTCAGCACGCAGTTTCCAACAGTTCTTAAATCTAGTGCAAGTGTATGCGTGGTTTTCATTTTTTTTTTTTTTATTAAATTTTATTTAATGAACAAATTTAAATAATTCTTATGAATAAAATTTTAAAATGATAATAGGTATTCCTAAAGAAACAAAGATAGGAGAGCAAAGAATAGCTTTAACTCCTTTTCGTGTAAAAGAATTAGTTAAGATAGGTCATACTGTTTTTGTTGAGCATAATGCAGGACTGAAAAGCGGATTTTCTGATAAAGATTATATTAAAGTGGGTGCAAAAATAAAAAAAAATGTTTATGATTCTCCAATGATCGTAAGGGTTAAAACACCCCCTTTGAATACAATAAAGCAGAATCAGATTATAATGGGTTATCTTCATGTTGAAAAAGGGCAAGACATTCCTTTATTAAAAAAACTATTAAAGAATAAAGTCAAGAGTTATGCTTATGAAGAAATCAGAGACAAAAGAAAAAAAAGATTAGTAACTTTAGGTTTTGAAGCAGGAGTTGTTGGAATGTACGAAGGATTAAGGATTTATGGTGATATGATAGGAAATGGATTCAAAAAACTTCCTCCAATACAAAAATGTTTTAAAAAGCCAAATGTTTACAAAGAATTATCAAAATTAAAATTAAAAAAAAAACCCTCTGTTGTAATAATGGGTTGTGGTAATGTTTCAAAAGGCTGCCAAGAAGTTTTAAAACATGCTAAAATAACGCCACAAATTCTATACAAGGATAAAACACCACATATTGAAAAGTATCTGCCTGATGTTGATATATTAGTCAATGCTATTGTATGGCATCCATCTTATGGTCATATTGTAAAAAGAAAAGATCTTAAACTATTAAAAAAAAAAAGCTTAATTAATGATATTTCCTGCGATGAAAAAGGTGCTATAGAAACTTCTAAGCCAAGGTCTTTAGGAGAAGGAACATACAAAGTGGAAGGCATAACACATTATGTTATAGATAATCTGCCAGCAGCCTTGCCAAGAGTAGTTTCTATTTCTTTGAGCAGAATGATATTGCCATTTGTAATTAAAGTTGCAAACAAAGAAGACTTAAAACAAGGCCTGATGACAAAAGACGGTAAGTTGCAGTTTAAGCTTCCTAAAGGAAGAGAGAAATTACTTTGAATAACCTACTGCTTTGTATAAGAACTTCTTTAATAAGTCCTCTCCCCTTTTTGTCCTTTCTGGATGGAATTGCAATCCATAATGATTTCCTACTTTATAAGCATCAATGAACTCTTCTCCAGTATGTTCTGATACTGTCTTAGCAATAGGTTTGAGTTTACCTTTATCTGAAGATTTTATATAATATCTATGATTAGCATGATACTTACTTTTTGCATCACTTCTAAATAAGTCCAGGTCTGATTCTATTTTAGTTGGCTCTCTACGTTTCATATGTCTGTGCTCTGTTCTTGTAATCCTACCACCATATGCCTCACCCATTGCCTGAGCACCATGGCAGATTCCTAAGAAATAGTTATCTTTTAGATTATCCCTTATGTGATGATGCACTTCATCCCCAACTTTGACATAATTACCTTTTATTTTTTCTCCTGCATTAGTAGAGCCTCCAGATATTATAGTATCTCCTTTACCTATTTCTTTTTTTATTTTATCCCTGTTTTCACCATAATTATCATACTTAACAACCTCATAATTAAAGTCTGGTTTTTCTTCTTTTATTTTCTTAAGCTGTTCGTTCACAGCAGTCTCAAGATGTCTAAAATGTTTTTCATTTTTATAATTGTTAAGAATAACAAATCTTCTTTTTTCCTGAACTCCTTTTGCTACCATAATACAAATATTTAGAAAACATAATATAAAAACATTTCTATATAATGGAGGTAGTAAAAAACAGAAAACTTTTAATACCTTTAGAGTATCTCTGACAATAAAGGACTAACTCTGTTATGGAAAAACACAATAATTATAAAATCAATTTTCTAGATAGAAAAGATTATGATTTTAGAGGTATAGGACTAACATCCTGCATTATTATAAGTGAAGCTCTTAAGAGGGGAATAAAAGCAAATGTACTTTTAAGTAAATATGTGCAGCTTAAATATAAAGATAAAATCGCACTTTTTTATGGTGCTGATAACACAAGTTTGCCAGCAATCACAAAGAAGATACTGTGCAGCAAAACAGATACAAAACTATTCCTAAAAAAAAGGGGGTTATCTGTTCCAGAAGGTAAAATTTTTGAATCATCTAAGATTGATGCAATAAATAATTATGCAAAAGCAACTGATAGTAAAATAGTGTTAAAACCAGATAACACAGATTTTGGAAATGGAGTCCATTGCAAGATATGGAAAAGGGACATAAAAGATGTAGCATGCAATCTTGGAAAAAAATACAAGAGGATAATTGTTGAGAGATATTACGAAGGAAACGAATACCGTGTTTTTATAACAAAAGATGGATATTGTGCTGTAACAATGAGAAGACCAGCATCTGTTCTCGGAGATGGAAAAACAAACATAAATGAATTAATAATAAAAAAAAATATAGACCGTAAAGACAAAGGAGATAAACTTAGTTTAAATCCATGGTATAAAATCAAGATTGATGAAGATACAATAACTAATCTAAAAAAACAAAAACTCACATTAGAGTCAATTCCAAAAAATAATGAGAGAATATTTCTAAGACACAATTCAAATATGTGTTCAGGAGGAGACAGTATCGCTTTTACTGAAGATGCGCACCCTTCTGCTAAGTTGATAGCAATGAAGGTTTTGGAAGCAATTCCAGGACTTACATATGCAGGAATTGACATAATCACAAAAGACATTACAAAAGATATAATCAAAAATTATAAAATTATTGAAGTCAACAACATGCCAGGAATTGCATTACACCATTATCCTTATATAGGAAAGCCAAGAAACGCAGCAGCTTCTTTAATAGACTTAGTATTTCCAGAAACTAAATCTTCTTAACCATCTTTATTGTAAAGTCTTTAAATCCAAATTTATGATAGAAATTAACCTTGTCTTTGTTTGCACTGTGTATCTCTAAAGTAACTCCTTTTGCTTTCTTTTTCTTTAACCAAGCTACTGCTGTGTTAAATAATTCTTTACCTATGCCTTTTCTCCTGAACTTTGGTTTAACATAAAGATTAGTTAAATAACCTCTTCTTTCATAGCCAGCAACTATTAATGTTCTGTAAACTTTAGCAACTATGATTCCAATGACTTCTTTATCCTCTGCTATAAAAACAGCCCTCCATTCACTTTCAATATCATTCCTAAGATATCCTTTGTAGTTTTCAATCACTTTCTTTATAGGCTCTAATCCAGGATTATACTTTCTTTCTTCTTCTTTAGATTCTAACTTGATTGGTAAAACTTTCTCAAAATCATCTATTGTTGCTCTTCTTATATCCATTTTTCTTGCGTTATCTCCTTTATTATGTATTTAGAAAGATTGAATTTCCTTGTTTTTGGAAATCCAGGAAATGTATTGACTTCTATGACAGTAACTCCTTTGCCGTTTGGCATTATATCGACACCTGCAAAATTCAGTTTCATAGCTTTAGTAGATCTTATAGCATATTTTATAGAATCTCTCAATACTTTAGGTGGAATGCTTTCTAAAAACTCTTTTCCTTCTCCTATTGCTCCTTGTGAAATATTTGTTGTTGGCTGTATAGGATCATTGCTTCTTGGGTATATATATACAACTTTTCCAAAACAAACATACATCCTTAGATCAAATTTTCTTCCTTTTAATAATAAAGGATTGATTGCTTCCTCAATTATAATATCTTCTTTTAACAAAGCTTTTAAGAATTTTTTATTGCCTGTCTTATTCCTGAATTTCCATCCATAATCAGATTTTTTGCTTATTATTTTGTTATTCTTGAATCTAAAATTAGTAAACCAGTATTTTTTCTCTAGATATGTTATTCCCTTGCCCATAGAGCCATATCTTACTTTTATGAACAGTTTCCTTCCTTCATCAAGAAATCTTAATATCTTTTTTAAGTCTCTTGTTCGGTAATATTTTGGAACTAAAATATTGTTTTTTTCTAATATTTTGCTTGTAACATATTTGTCTCTGTCTAAAGTTATCTGCTGCGGATGATTGACATAAAATATCTGCTTGTCATGATAATGGTCATTAAGCTTTTTTGTTATTTCATTCCAGAATTTTCTGAACTTTATATAAAAATACCTGTTTCCATAAACTCCTTTGTAATGCTTTGTTTCTATTTTTTTATTCCAGTAGTTGAATGGAAAAAAGAAGAAAATTATGATTTTTTCAGTCTTTATAGAAGGAAATTCATCTCTTAAAATTGATTTATATTCAACATTTTTAAACTTAAATCCGTGTTTGCTGAATAATCTTCTCTGTCTGTAAAACTTCTTGAAGGAGTCCCAATCACACATATCTCCTATAGCTAATACAGTCTTCATTGTATTTGAGTGTTTTAAAAGCATTTAAATACTTTTAGGTTTTTTACTACTTGATAAAATGAATTGTTTGGGTATAGAATCAATAAAATACCCTTATTAAATTTTAATAACATTTGAATCACTCAAATATTGTTTCAACTATTAAATTATGCTTTTTCTAACCTCACTGGCCACTGGCCAAGTGTACGTGAGGTATATAAAGGAAAAGCATTTACATAGTTTCAACCTAAGAAAAATTGATGATTCAAATGAAAATTAATAAAAATTTAATTAAATATTTCAAAAGACATCCGGGTATAAACTTCATAAAATATTTCTATGGAATATTTATTAATAAAAAAGATATAAAAGATTTCAAAGAATATTCAAAAGTAATTTTACATAGGACACGGGGTTTTTCTGCTTCACAAATAGCAAAATTAACAAAAATCTCAAAAAGAAAAATTGATCATTGGATATATGAAGGAAACAAACCCTTTATCATAAGAATTTTAGACCATTATTTAAACTTAGGAAAACCAAAAAACAATCTAAAGTGGCTTTCTATAAATTCAACTAGAGGAGGACTACTTATTGAGCCATGGATTCAAGTACCTGAAAAAATAGAATCATATAATGATATTTATTCTGTTATAAAACAATTAAAGGTATTACAAGGAAAACAAATAAAAACTAAAAAAGAACTATGTTTTGCTTATCTATTAGGTATTTTAATAGGAGATTCAAGTAAAACAGGAATAAAAAGAAAACAAAGAGTTACAAGAAGAATCCATCTTAGGCTTTCAAAAGGATATAAAACAAATGAAAGGTTAGGGGAATTTGTAAAACTATGCACTAATTACTTAAGTATGCGTATGAACAGATGCAAAGATTGCCCAGCAGGAAAAAGAAATGTTTATCCTTTTTACACGTGGATCTCTCAATCATCTCTTTTGATTCAATGGATTTTTAATGTTTGTCTTGGATTAAAGAATAATGAATTAACAACATATAATCCGATTAGGGCAGATTGGATTTTAAAATCTCCAAGAGAGTTTAAGATTTTTTTCCTTCAAGGCTTAGCAGATTCAGATGGTTTTGTGGATTTTAGTAGTCAAAAAGTTGGTATCATAACAGAACCAAATACAGGACTTATAAAAAATATTCTTAAGTCATTAAATATTAGTGCTAAACCTTGGCTTATTACTAGAACAAAATTATGGACTTTAATGATTAGTATTAAGGATGCATATAATCTACCAACATTTAATCCTACTGTCAAGAGCTATAGATATGAACAAATGGAAAAACTATATAAAGCTAAGAAAATATCTGGAAAATGGCCTCCTTGGTTAATAGAAAAAGTGGAAAAAAATATAAAGAATGGCCTAAAAGGAACAGAAATAGTAAAAAAAATATTAAATGAAGAAAATATTGCTATAAGAACGAAAAATATACATAAGAGGGCTAAGAAATTAGAAAGATGAAACCTTTAATATGTCTCGGCATTGAAAGTACTGCACTCTAAAGGCAGAGATACTTTTGGTGTTGGTATTGTAAAAGATAAGAAAGTAATTTCTAATGTTAAAGATAGTTATATCACTTCATCAGGTGGAATAATCCCAGCTAAAGCAGCTGAGCATCATGTTGAGGTTTGTGATAAGGTTTTGAAACAAGCATTAGATAAATCTAAATTAAAATTAAAAGATGTAGATTTAATTTCATTTTCACAAGGTCCCGGAATAGGTCATTGTTTAAGGATAGGAGCATTTTTTGCCAGAACTTTAGCTTTGATGTTAAATAAACCTTTAATAGGTGTTAATCATTGTATTGCACACCTTGAAATAGGTAATATGCTGTTTCCTGTAAAAGATCCTGTTTTATTATATGCTTCAGGTGCTAACACACAAGTTATTGCTTATGAAGCTGGAAAATATAGAATATTTGGAGAAACATTAGATATTGGAGTTGGTAATTTCTTAGATGCTTTTGCTAGATATTTAGGTTTAGGTTTTCCAGGAGGTCCTAAACTTTATTCATTGAGTTTAAAATCTTCAAAGTTTATTGAATTACCTTATGTTGTTAAAGGAATGGATGTTAGTTTTGGTGGTTTATTAACTAATTTGAAAAAGAAATATGATAAAAAGTTTAAAAAAGAAGATTTAGCATATTCAATGCAGGAAACAGCTTTTGCAATGCTTTTAGAAGTTGCAGAAAGAGCTTTGCATCATTGTGATAAAAAAGAATTGATTTTAGGCGGAGGTGTTGCTTGTAATTTACGCTTTCAGGAAATGGCTAAAAGAATGTGTAAAGATAATGGTTTTAAGTGTTTTATTCCTCCAAATGAATTCTTAGTAGACAATGCAGCAATGATAGCTTATCTTGGTTTGTTGGAGTATAAATCAGGTATCAGAACAAAAGATAGTTCTATCAGACCTTATGAAAGAACTGATGATGTTAATGTAAGTTGGAGGTAATGAAAGAATGAAATCTAACAAATATTGGTTCAAACCAAGAGGTTTTGGATATGGTGCTACTCCAACCACATGGGAAGGGTGGGCAGTAGTAGTTGTTTTTATATTATACATACTTTCTCTAAGTATGTTAATAACTGAAGAGGGGAATACAGGTAAATACTTATTATATTTATTTGCAGGTATTGTTGCAGTAACTGTAATCTCAAAAAGAAAAACAGATGGAGAATGGAAGTGGAATTGGGGCAAGAAGAAAAGCGGTTTGAATAAAAGATAGTGGGGGGAAAAGGTGAATAAATGTCTTGAATGTGGAGTATGTTGTAATCTATTTCTAATAAATTTGACAG
>CAZSMA010000064.1:0-8464 GCA_964608065.1 uncultured Methanosarcinales archaeon | reverse complement strand
GACTTTTATTGACATATACATCAAAGAGAACACTAAACGCGTTTGTTAAAATGAAACTTAAAGTAAAAGACATGGATGTTTCTACTGGAGGAGCTTTAGTAGTAATTCTTAATGAAAAAGATGCTAAACTGTTAGATATACACGCATTAGATAGGGTCAAAGTAAGGAGAAATAACAAAATTCAAACATGCGTTGTTGATATAGCTGAATCAAAAAAAAGTGTTTCACAAGGTAAGATTGGAATTTATGAGGAAGTGATTGAAAGATTAAATTTAAAGAACAATGATGTTGTAAAAATAATTCCAGCAAAAAAACCATTATCATTAGATTATATAAAAAAAAAATTAGATGGAAAAAAACTGACTAAAAAAGAAATAAACCAGATAGTCTGGGATATAGTCAATAACAAACTTAGTGATATAGAACTGACTTATTTTATTGCAGCATGTTATTCTAACCAGATGGATTTAGATGAAACAATCTGGTTGACTAAATGTATGGCGCATCATGGAGACACCCTAAAATTAAAAAGATATCCTATAATAGACAAACATTGCATTGGAGGTATAGCTGGAAACAGGACAACAATGATTATAGTTCCGATTGTTGCAGCAGCTGGCTTAACAATACCTAAAACAAGCTCAAGAAGCATAACATCTCCTGCTGGAACAGCAGACACAATGGAAGTCTTAGCTAATGTTAGTTTCTCTATAAAACAAATGAAGAAAATTGTTGAGAAAACTAACGGCTGCATTGTTTGGGGTGGATCTTTAAATCTAGCTCCAGCTGATGACCAAATAATAAGAGTAGAAAAGCCATTAAGGATAGATGCTAAGTCTCAGTTATTGGCTTCAATCATGGCTAAAAAACATTCTGTTTCTTCTACTCATATCTTAATTGATATACCTGTTGGCCTTGGATCAAAAATTAAGGAAAAAGAGAAAAGCCTGAAATTAAAAAAAAGTTTTGAAAACATTGGAAAAAAACTGAATAAAACAATAAAAGTTATTATCACAAAAGGAGATCATCCAATAGGTAATGGTATAGGTCCTGCTTTGGAAGCAAGAGATATTCTGTGGATATTAAAGAATGATCCAAGAGCTCCTAAAGATCTAACAAAAAAAAGCCTGTATATGGCAGGATTAATTCTAGAGATGGGCAAAAAAGCTGCTAAAGGAAAAGGAAAACAAAAAGCTTTGGATATTTTGAAAACAGGCAAAGCATATAACAAGATGGTTGAGATAATTAAAGCCCAGGGTGGCAAAATAACTGATCCAAGTAAAATAAGATTAGGAAAATTTAGTTTTGATGTAAATGCTACTAAAAATGGCAGAATAGTTAGTATAAGCAATGGGTATACAAGCAAGATAGCAAGAATATCTGGAGCTCCTACAAATAAAAAATCAGGAATCTATTTCTATAAGCATGTTGGAGATAAAGTCAAAAGAGGAGAAAAAGTTTATACAGTTTATGCAGAAAGCGAAAGAAAACTGAAATATGCTAAAGAAACAGTAAAAGAGAATTCTGGTGTTAGTGTTAGATAATCATAAAATACTCTTCAATCTTAGAATATCTACTCTTTTGCATTCAGGCTTTAAGCTGTTTTCAAACTTAAATCTTTCTTTTGATTTAAAGTTGCATTCAAACAAATGATTATTGCATAGGTTAATTACATCTTTAAAGTCTTTCATATATTTGCAGGTTTTATTATCACTTAAACAACTGATATAATCATCCAGCTCTTCCTGTGTTTTTTCATCCTTATTGTTTAAGAAAGCTAATTTTTCTTTTATCTTTGTTATATTTGTATCCCTAGAAATCTTAGGGTCTTTGTGTTTAAAATCTAGCATTTTCTTCTTCTTCCAACCCCTATATAACAAGTAAGAATTTAGATTATATAAATGTTGTTTATTGCTGGAGAATAAGGACTATCTCTTTATTGGGAAATTTCTTGAACTGTATGGGTTCGGAAGATTAACTTGTTGTCCAGAACCACCATGTTGTATTGGTAATCTAGTAATATTGACTTGGTGATCTTGTGTATGTGATTTTCTTCCCTTCTTTAAGTTGAAATAAGACCCTACTTTTTTTATTTTTTTAAACTTTTCATCTTTTATAGAAGTAGTTGGTTCAAATTCATCAATTTTTACTTCACCACCTTCATAGATTGTTACATGGATTCTTGGTTCAAGACGTTCTCCATAAAATTGTTCTTCAGGAATTGAGTCAATAAGTTTTTCGTCGTATACTCCAAAAACAATTTCTTCTAATTGAGTTAGCAGTTGAGTATGAGCTGAAGGCTTACGTAAAAAAGACTTTGGAAATCTTTCTTTGTATTGTAAAAAGAGAGCTCTTGCTCTGGAATATCTCTCCTGATTTAAGTATTTGTATAAGAAACAAGCTTCTTCAGAAAATTCACTATCTGTTAACCAAACACTGGTTGGATAAGGGGGTTCAGTGTTAATTGCATTAGCAATCCTATTTAACATTTTTCTTTCTTGTAATTTTATAGACCATGTTTTAAGTTTTTGCTTAGTAGCTTTTTCCCTATTAACACCTGAAAATTCAGGTATTCTTATAGTAGGTTCTTCTTCTATTTCTGCTCTTTGATATCTTTTACCAGTTTTTTGGTCTGTCAAAAAATTTTCCCATATTTTATGAGGATCTTGACGTTCAAGTCTTATATTTTTTCTTTTGATTATTTTACCATACTTTAAAGTTAATTCATCTAACTTTACCATTCCCTCTGTCATTTCGCTAATTACTCCATCCATTTTAACAAATTGAAATTCTACTTCTATTTAAAAAATTTATGGTTCTGCAGAATAATAAAACGCCACGGCTCGGACTTTCACGACCAGTTGCGAGCGACAAGCGAGCAAGTGTGGTTTTATGCCGCACCTTGCGTGTCGACCGAGCGTAACCAGTCGTTTTGAACCGAGATATCCTTGCGGAAAGCGGCTTACTAGCAAAAATTGGCTCAAGGCCACCGCATTACCAGGTTGTGCCACCGTGGCATAGGTTTATAGGTATTTGCTATTGTTTATAAATTTTATTAAAATAATTCTATAAAACAAAAATCATTAAAAAGTTTGCTAATTATTGACTAACCTAAAGTTAATAATCATTTATTTACTAATAAGAGCTTAAACCAAGCTTTATTATACTTTTAAGACTCATTTAAACCTTTTTTTTAAAAAAATAGAGTCAATAAAAACTATAAACTAACTTTTCAAGACTATTTACATAATAAAACCCTTTATAAGTTTTGCTAAAAAACACAAAAAAAAACAGAAACCTTTATATATATGATACGCATTCTGTTTATAAATTTATTGTAATTATTGGATTATTATAACGGGGGTGCTTACCTGAATAAAGAATACATTAAAGCATAATTCTTTAGATATAAAAATATCATGGTGATAAAAAATGTCTTATGTAAAAAAATGTCCAGAATGTGGTGGAATTAACCTTTTTTTAAATAAAGAAAAAGGAGAAGTCATCTGTAAAGACTGCGGTCTAGTCATAGAAGACAAGATGGTTGACTTTACACAAGAATGGAGAGAATTTGATAGTGATGATGGTGAAAAAAAACGTAGGACAGGAGCTCCTATGACTTATACACAGTATGATCAAGGGTTAGGAACAGAAGTTGGAACAAAATCAGATTTATATGGTTTAGGAGATAAAAACAGAAATAAGTTCTTTAGACTTAGAAAATGGCAATACAGGATTTCTACAGCTATTGAACGTAATTTGAAGCTTGCTTTAGCTGAATTAAAGAGGGTATCTTCTTATTTGAAGCTTCCAGGTTCAGTTGAAGAAGAATCAGCAAGAATTTACACTCTAGCTGTCCAAAGAGGATTAGTTAGAGGCAGAAGTATGGAATCTGTTGTTGCTGGAGCTTTATACGCTGCTTGTAGAAGGCATGAAGTTCCAAGAACATTAGACGAATTATCAGAAGCTTCAGGTATAGAGAAAAAAGAAATCGGAAGAACTTATAGATTTGTCACAAGAGAATTAGGTATAACAATATTACCTTCAAATCCAGCAGATTATATTGCAAGATTCGCTTCATCTTTGAAATTAAGCCCTGAAACTCAATCAAGGGCTGTTGAAATTCTAGAAAAAGCTCAGAAAGCAGAATTAACTTCTGGAAGAGGCCCAACTGGTATTGCAGCAGCAGCTTTATATGTTGCAGCTTTGATACATGGTGAAAAAAGAACTCAGAGAGAAGTTGCAGATGTAGCTGGTGTAACAGAAGTCACAATCAGAAACAGATACAAAGAGCTATTAGAAGAACTAGATCTTGACAAAGAGATAAAGAAAGTTAAGAAAAAGAATAAGAAATGATTATTTCCATAAATATCTTTTTAAATTTATTTTATTTTTATTTATCTTTACTCCCTCTTTTCTTAACAATCTAATCTTCTTTTCAATTGTTTTTCCTTTAGTTTTGCCCATAAACCCGCCTAAACTTCCGTCAGAAGCAATAACTCTATGACATGACACTTTTGGAGCATAGGGATTACATCTTAAAGCATTACCAACAGCTCTGTATGCTTTTGTTTTTAGAGCTCGTGCAATATTAGCGTAAGTAGACACACGTCCACGAGGAATCTGTTTAACCAGTCTATAAACAGCTTGTGTAAAATTCTCATCATCTTTAGAAATTTTTTGGTTTCTTAATTTGTTTATTATAGCTTCTGTTTCTTTTCTTTTTATAGTTATTCCATAAATTAGGTTAATAAATCTTAACATTTCATATTCGTTGAGTATATTTATATTAACGGATTTACCTTGTTTGTAAAGAGAAAATGTAAAATTAAATTTTTTTAATAATCTTTTATATAAGTCTATTACTTTTTTATCAGAATTACTAAAATAGATTCTCATATATCCTTGTTTTGTTACGCTTACACATCCTTCAGCATCCCATAAACCCTTAATTAACCATTTAAGGTTTTCATCTGAAAATAATTTTATACAAAAAATTGGATTATCCTTAAATTTTTTTAAAAATTTCCAGGCTTCTTTAAAAGGAATCTGAGTTATGTATGTCTCATTATAATTATAATATTTACCACTAGGAAATTTTTTATAGCCCCCTTCTTTTTTTTTTATTTTAGGTTTATAATTACACCACTTATTAAAATTATGAACAAAAAAATCCATAAAATCTTTATCTTTAGTTGCAAAAATCATAACATAACATGACCTCTTCTTAGATTTTTGTAATCTAAAACTACCATCACCAATTAGTGCACCAGCTATATAAGCTAGTTCTTTACTTTCATTGTAGCATTGTTTTTTTAATTTTGGATAATACTCTTTGATACCTAAACCTGCATGTTTTTTTGCATTATTAAAGTTGCCAAAATGTTTTTGACAAGCAGATCTTAAAGATATAGGTATGTCTCTTACAGATGGAGATTTGTTTAATTTTCTACTTTGTTCTATTAACAATTTAATTACCTTATTTTTAGTTAGTCTATTTTTTTCAGTCCATCTACCTTTCTTCAACCCTAGGTCAAAACATTTCCAGTATATACTTCCTATCGAGCGATTTAATTTTTTACGAATATATTTATAATCTAAAGTCTTATAATTCTGTTTTAAGAAATCCAGTTCATGTTTCTTCCAAGTTCTCATAAATAAATAAAGATTTTTGAATATATAAATCTTCCGTTTTTATATGTAGTTACTTTTCCTTTTGGTATTTTTTTTACAATTTTGTAAACTTTTTCATTGAATTTCATTTAATATCAACCCCAAAATCTTCTTATCATATTTTTTCTTATACCTTTTAGATAATTCAATTATTTTATCTTTATTAATGTTTATTTTCTTTTCTTTCAACAATTTTGTAATCTTAATCAAATACTGGCAGAACTGTGTTACATTATGGGGTTTTAAAGTTTTACGACAACGCTCGAAATCTAGCAATACAGGCGTATTCTTGCTAATTATAACATGTTTCACAGGATGGTGCATTTCTTCTTTGTTTATTTTCAATTTATCTAAAACAAACATTTGCTCAAAAACTTCTTTTAACACTTTGATTATATTGCTTTTACTTGATTTTTTTATATAATCTTCAATAAAATCTCCGTCGATAAAATCATAGACAAAATAATCATCAGAAAAAAATAATAGTTTAGGACCAATATTATGTTTGTTTAATAATCTTAAATAATTTACTTCGTTTTTAATCCTGTCAATAGCTTCAGACTCAGGATTTTTTATTTTGATTGTAATCTCCTTATTATTTCCAGTATAAATCAATCCTCTATGACCTTTTGTAAGTTTTTTAATGTTTTTTATTTTTCTTTTCTCTAATTGTTTTAATATTTCAGATTTTTCAATCAAATAAACATACAAATCTTCAAAAAAAATATGCTGTTTTTCCAATAACCTAAACTCCAGCATATTATTCTGAATAAATTCATCAACTTTCTTTTTTTTTGTTAAAGAAGAGAACACAATCAATATTATTCCATCAGTTTTAAGGTAATTGTTAACTTCATTCAGGAATCTTTCAATAACTTCATAGCCCTGTTTCCCCCCGTCCAAAGTCAAATCCTTTAGTTTTGGATCTTCAGGCAAGTATGGAGGATTAAATATGATTGTGTCAAAAACCATAGGTTTTTGAGCATGATCGGAAATCGCTTTGCGATTTACCGACATATCAAACTTTTGATTTATATTTGAGAACAGATCACTTTGAATAAATTTTATTTTATTTTTTTTTAATGATTGAATTACTTTTTTATTGATGTCTGCAGCAATAACTTTTTTTACATTTTTATTTTTAGCAGCTCCTAAAGCCTGTATCCCAGAACCAGTTCCCATGTCTAAAACAATACCTTTAGAGTATTTTTTAACCTGTTTTAATAATAAATAAGAGTCTTCTCTTGGTTCATAAATTTCTTGCATAATGTTTATGATTAACTGAGACTTTATTTAAAATTTTTGCTTTATGTAAGCCCTTCACACTTATTCTCTACATTACCACATTTATCACAGACATACTTTACATACTTAGCATTACCGCTGTTCATACTATCTTTCTTAGTTAATTTTCCATTGCAGTTATCGCATTCCATAATTTATCACCTCTGAGTTTTACGAAGAGGTACCGGAAATCTCATGAAAATCTTTTCGATTTTCAGGAGATACAGAAAATCTTTGATTTTCTCGTATCTCTGATTTCCCAGTACCTTTTTTTCAATTTTTCTGATTATAAATCATATATAAATCTTACTACTTAGAAACAGCCTTGAAATATTCTTTAACCCTATTTTTAATAGATTCTAACAAAAACTTCTCTATCTTCTCTTCATATATCTCTAATAAAGATGCTTTCTCATTAATTCTGTATTTATTAGCAACCTTCTCTATCAAAAACAAAGCTCTTAACCTTTTCAACTGCCTTCTTATATTAGAAGAAGCTATTCCATGCAATGCTAATTTCTTCTGCTTTCTTAATTTAATAACCAATTCCTTAACTTTTTCTGAACTTAGCTCTTTATCTTTATTCTTAAGCATAACATGCAGAACATCAACTACAACATCCCTGGAATCTCCTGGCTGCAATAATCCAATACTCAAACATAACTTCCTAACTAGCCCCCTATCACTTAAATTATCAGGCTTCTCATATCTTCTTAAAGTTATCTCAGCCAATGGAGTATCTTTTGAAATAGTTTTAGCCATGATAGAATATTTTAAGATTTAACAGCTATAAATAGTTTTCTATTAAAATTATTTAAGACAAATCTTTCAATCTTTTAACTAATTCATCATATACTTCTTTTCTTTTCTCTTTAGATAGAGAGAATAGTGTTTTCTCTATCATCATCTTAGAAATAGTAAATATATAATTTAGTTTTATAACACTATCTTTTACTGCACCTTCTTTTTTCTTTAAAAGTATGCCCTTCATCTCAAGATTACTTGTTATTCCTGCCACTACAACATTATCAAATTCCTCAAATAAAACCAAAGCAGGCCTCTTCTTGATTTCAAAAGTATCAGCAAATTGAACATTAGTTAAAACTACATCTCCTGCTTCAGGCATGTTTAAAAACCTCCTGTTTTTGACACGCCAAAAATCGTGAAACTATTTTTAAGCGTTCTCCCATTCATCATCTTCCCTGTTGTCCCATAATTCTTTCATCTTTGCTTGCTGAATTTTATGAAGAAATTCATCGTATTGATTCTTTTTTTTTACACTCTTAAATAACTGGATCATACCTTTAATAAGTTCATTATAGGTCTGCCTAGGATATTCCCTTACCTCTTTTAATGAATTTACAATTGATTTATCAAGTTGTATAGTTGTGCTTGCCATTATATATCATCTATAGTCAATATATAATAACTTATATATAAATCTTTTTTTTTTTTTTTTTAAATTTTTTTTAAAATTTTTTTTAATTTACTTAAATTTACTACTATA
>CAZSMA010000063.1:0-8538 GCA_964608065.1 uncultured Methanosarcinales archaeon | reverse complement strand
TGAAGCAAGGATTAAAAATCGCACTATCCGAGGATGATGGTTCATCACGTTCAAGAAGCACATGACAATGATCAAAGAAGAAAACAGCATTCCTTTAAGTGATAATTTAGTGACAATTATTTTTAGGATAGAAGTTGACAATGTTGGCGACGGCAATCTTTGGGACTTGCAAAGAGTAAATGAACAATGTGTACCTTTTACTCCGATTGATGAAGATAAAAAGAAAATAAAAACAAATATAATCAGGTTCCCTGTTTCAGCAGACTTGCAATGCCAGGAAGTTAAATTAGATGAGAATGACGAAGCCATAATTACATGCGAAGCTAAGCAAGTTAGTCTATTAAATAGCCAAGGAATATACTTATTTGATGAAGATTATAAGCCAGAAGTAATATTTGAGCTAGAATATGCTTACGAAACCCGTGAATCTAACACTTTTAATATAGAGTAAAATATCTTTTTTTTATTTTACCTTTATACAGTTCTCACTTCTTCAACTATTTCTCCTTTTTCATTAATAAATAAAATAATCTCACAAGGGTAAGGTAATTCTTTTTTGCCACAATCAATTGTAACTTTTTTTATTATTTGCTCTTTATAATAAGCATCTATTGTTTTTTTAATTTTTCCTTCAATTTTATTTTCACTCAAATATTTATTAACAATATTCTCTATTATTTCTTCATTAACTTCTATTTTCTCCTGGCATTTTTGTATTACTTTATTACAGATTTTACCATCTTCACAACCACAATCTTCGCAACAAGAATTACTTGATTTTTCTTCTTCAGAACAGATTTCATCACCACAAACCGCTTTTCTACATACCCCAAAAGAATCACAAGATTCATCACTACTACAAGCACAGTCACTTGGACAAGTTCTACAATCTTCTGTTAAAGTGCATGTTCCATCACCACAAATATTTAAATCTTTTAATTGTTGATATTTACATCCAGCAATGACTAAAAGAACAAATATAATTATTAAAAATATTATTTTTTTCATTTTTTCACTCCATATTAATTTTTAATGTTGGATCACCATATAATTGAATCTCATAAATTGCCGCATTATAGAGCTCACTATCTGAATCTTCTAGCGCTTTTCTTTTCATGTTCATAATAGCTTCACCTGATGTTTGTCCATTCCTTAAATTTAAATAATATTTAGATAATAATCCTGAAGTTAGCTGACTACCCCATCCATAACGGGTATTACCTACAAAAATAGAAGCACCATTAGCCAAAAATGCAAACACATTTGCATTTTTATTTTCTCCATGATCTATAGTCCCACTATGACAACCTATCGTAGAAAAAACAGGATTTGTATTGAATGGATTCTTATATAATTTTGATGAAGTTAGTACACCATACCAACCATCATTTGTTTTTGCAGAGAAACTATAAGATGAAGCATGTGCATTAAGATTAATAAAGTCATGATTTAAAAGTTGATTAAAAAATTCATCTTGTTGAGAACATTTTGAATCCTCGCAATATGAAGGAGCAGGAAAACAAGAATTAGTTTCACTACAATCCACTCCAAAAATAGCATTTGAAAGCTGATTAACATCTTTAATTCCACTACATGAAGGAGTAAACAAGCATACATCAGTTAACATAACTTTTGATAAAGAATTTTTATTATGCATTTTTATTGCAGAGTCTAAAGCTGTTTCAATTATTGTTGTAGAACGAGTATTTTCAGGTATTGGGATTCTTCCTACTGCAATATCTGGTAAACCATCTAAATCTATGTCTACATATCTATCATCAGACACAGGGATACTAGGAATTTCTGCCGTGGTCTTTGCAGGAGGCTGTAAAATAACACCATTACCACCCAAAATTAAGACATATTTAGATTTTGTTTTACTCAATATTTTATCTAAAACAGATTTAATATCCCTCCAATCATTAGCATCTGTTAATTCTACATTAAAAAATCTTTTAATTTTAGAAGAATCTAATTCAAGATAAATGGAACTAAGACTTTCTAGTTGTAATGTTTTTCTATAACTATTTATAGCATTTATATACTTATCAGTTTTATCTATTTTATTACCAACAGTAATAATTAATAAATCTCTAGTTAAATCAGTTGGAATTTCGCATACATGATTATCTTGATTACAAATTAAATCTTCTTCACACTCAATATCAGAACAACATTCATAACCCATACATTTTCTATTTTTTACATAACCACATTCACAAAAGACTTCTACACATTGATTATTCCCACAAGTTTGAGAATCTAAACAATCTAAATCTTTTTCACAAATATCTCCACCTTCGCTTATACTAATTGGTAATTTAATCTCTTTTTCTCTATTTTCAGAATCAATATAATTTAATCTTAAATTTAACTCATAATCGCCAGTTTCTATTCCTTCAGTCTCTATTTCAAATACATCTTCAGAAGAAGCAACACTCTCTTTATTTGCTATTGTTACATAAGAAACACTTGAATTTAAAATATTTATTTTTTCAATATCTGAAGATAACTCCGCTTTTACATCTGTTGCCATATCGCCGTCATTCTTAATAAAAATTTTGAATTTAACACTATCTTCTTGATTTATTTTATTATCTCCTTCATTAACTAATTCAATTCTATCAAAAATAAGTTTAGCCTTCCTTTCTGTTTGAACATAAGTTTTTTTACCCCTATAATTAAGCAAATATTTTTCTCCATTAATCAATGCATAGGTTCTGGCTTCTATAAGAGAAACTCCATCATTTTCAAATTTAACTTTCATTTCCACTGTTGTACTTTCACTAGGTTCTAATTTAGTTTTTTCTTCAAAGAATTCATCAATAGAACCAAATTCTATTAACAAATCAGCACTAACTTCCCCATCATTAGTTATTGTAATGCTAACCTCATAATCCTTACCACTGATTATTTTTCCAGGGAGATCATAAGCAGAAACATAAACATTTCTTGGATATCTTTCAATTAGTGGAAATAAAACTTCGAATGAACCATAACTTACTTCAATAAATCTTTCACCTAAAATTCCAGTATAATTAATCTCTCCTCTTATACTATGCGTTCCAGCAGGAAATTCAGGCAAAATTATTTCTTCTTGAAACGTTTCACTTGGTTTAAGGTCACCTAAATCAAAAGTATAAAACCTATCTCCTATATTAACTGTTAGTTCAGCATCCTTAGCTGTAAATGTTGCATCTCTATTAACAACAGTAACATTAAGAGGTATCTTTTCATTAGGATAAAATCCTTTTTCTTCAACATCTAACCTAAAATCTAAATTTGTTGTAGCTGTTACTATTGGAATCAATAATATTAACATAAAAAATATAACCATTCTTTTCATTCTAAACCACTCCTTCTAATTGGTAGATTAAGTTCTGGAAATTTTATTTTGAAATCCTGTGGTTCGGGTGTAGTAATAGAAATATTTTTTTCCTCACACTGCCAAAATAATTCATTATACTTCTCATTTGATTCATATAAGGCACCATAAGATACTCCAAGGTCTAAATATAATAAATAGTTAAGATAAATAAAAAATAACATTGCTATAGTTAATCCAACAAAAATAATCTTAAAGGCTCTAGATTCTTTTTTTGTTACTTTATAAAAAACGTGAGCATTATTAACAACTAATAAAGCATAAAATAAAATAAAAACTAATAAAATATAGAAAGGAATAACTCCTTCAAATCTGTTTAAAAACCAAATTAAATATAAAAAGGCTATCAATTCAATGGGCTTGAATAAATAAATAAACTTTCCTCGCCCTCTTAAAACAAATTTAATAATTGGATTTATTTCTATATGTCTTCCTAAATGTTTTACTGTTTTTAAAGTAAGATACAAGTCTCCTGCCCAAAATAATACAAATACTCCAAACGTAATTAAAGTTAGGTATAACATTCTAAGATAAGAACCTCCATATAAAAGATAAAATAATAATAAAACTAATTAAAATTAAAACCCATCCTTTTTTACTATTTTCTGTTTCAGCGGAGAATTGATTTTTATTTAAAATTATTTTAGTTTTATTTCCGCACAGATTTTTAGTTCCTTCTAAGCATAAACCTCCACAATTTTTTATAGATTCTCCAGTATTTTTACATACATTTAAACACTTTTCAAATGTGTCAGGTTTACAGGAATTATATGTTGTTTTTGGTTCCATTATTTATCTCCCTAACTTTTCTCCACATTCATTACAGAATTTCTGACCTTTCTTAAGTTTAGCATTACATTTAAGACAATTTTTTAGTGGTTTCTCTTCTTCCTTTTTAGATTTCTTTTCTTTTTTTACTTCTTTTTCTTTAACCTCTTTCTTTGTCTCTTCTTCCTTTTTAGATTTCTTTTCTTCTTTTTCCTTATGACTTTCTTTTTTGCCTTTCTTTTTCCTTCTCCTATAATACAAGAATCCACCACCACCTGTAGCTGCAGCAATTGCAGCACCAATTGCTATTTTTTTAGTTAAACCTGATTTTGCACTCTTAGCATTTCGGATTGAACTATCTATTTTTTGTTCCGTTGTTTCTATCGTTTTAAAAGCTTGCTCTGCATTTTGTAGCAGAGGCACTAGTTCAGAAGCAGAATTAACTATTTCTATCTCTCGTTTAGCCTGTTCTAATGAATTCTTTGCATTAGATAAATCATTTTGCGCATCTACAATATATTCAGGTGATGAACCATAAGTATTTTGGGCTGACTGAACTTCAGATTCTGCTTCGGCTATTTTTGTTTGAAGCTGATTATATGCTTTATCAAGAGCATCCTGCGTACTTAACAAAATAGTATGAGCCATAGTATCCAACCTATTTCTCGAAGTAGCAGCTTTATCTCTTGCTTGATTACCATAATCAGCAGCATCGTCAAATGAACCTGATGCCTGTCTATTCTTTGCCTGCGACAATAAATCCTCAGCAGAATCAACATTTATATTTGCTGTAGCAATAACTGTCTTAGTTTCAGCCAAATCAACCCCCCATTTTTCTGTATTTCTTACAATATAGTCCATTTTTGTCATTATTTCATTCATCTGGCTGACTTCGGTATTTGCATTAAGTATTGCTTTACTTGATTCACCAGCGATAGTTAATCTCTCATTTAATTTATTATAAGCACCAGTAGCTAAAGTCTCAGCTTCATCTGCTAGGCTAATAGCTGATTCTGCTTTACTCTTAGCACTTTCAAAATTATTGGTAGAGAACATATTTGATGCTTCCTTATAATAATCCTCAGCAGTATCTATTTTTGATCTGGCTGTTGCCACATCTGCTTTAGCCTGGGCTGTATCCATCCCAAGCACAGTTGCCTCAGATATAACCTTGTCTGCAGCTCCTATTCTTTGTTTAGCAGTATCCATTGCCGAATTTGCATCAGAAACTTTATTTTGCGCTTCTGTTTTCTTTTTATTATAATCTTCAATTATTTTATCAACTGCACTTTTTGCATTTGCTGCTTTATCCTGTGCAGAGTCTGCTTTTGTTGTTGCTTGAGTGTAAGAAGATTTGGCACTGGAATAATCCTTACTCGTATATGCTGAGTTTCCTGAGGAGAGAAGATTATTTGCACTAGTATAGTCTGCTTGAGCAGAATTTAAAGAAGAAGTAGCGGAACTTACATCCGCTCCTATTTGTGAAGCTTCGGTTATTTTAGCTTGTGCTTCATTAATAGCAGAATTTGCAGTGTTTATTGCATTTTGAACAGATGTTTTTGCTGAATCTGCTTGTGTTTTCGCTTGCTTCTCCGAAATCTCAACAGACGTAGGCCATTTATAACTAGTTGTCTTTGTTTGTTCACCTTCAACATAATAATCACAAAGGGGCCATATTCTATCCCAATACCCATAACAAGCAACCCAAACTGCAATCACTTCTGTTTTCTGCGAATTAGTATCATATGATGGAGCATTAAATGATGTAGTTAAATCTCTTGTCATTCCATGTTCTACTGATACAACAATAGGCTCTGCTAACCATGGACAAGTATCGCTACAATAACATGTAGAGCCACTACAAGGTACAATATGACAAGAATAATCTGTATTTTCGGCATTATTTGTTATTGGTATAGTTATAGACACTATTCCACCAGCGCTTACTTCAGAATTTGAAATTCTAATATTCCCAACAGACCAAATTGGTGCCGCAGTATCATCACATACGGTTGCGCTTACTTCTATTACCATAAGAAATATAGCTAATAAGAGTAATAAAGTCTTATTTATATTATTCATTTTATTTTCCTCCGATTGCATCTCTAATTACTTCTGTAAAATCATTTTTTATGACTTCTTTTGAAGGAAGTAAGAGAGTATTAATATTAATTACATATTTTCCATAAGTTTCCCTAAATTCTTTTAGATACGCATGAAATCTTTCAATATCATGCAATCCCACAAACATAACTGTATTTGCTATAGAGCCTTCCCCATTTGCCAAGAAAATTACACGCGGATCACCCTCTAACTTTAAAAATGTCCTCTTTGTTAATTCTTTATTATCAAATGCATCCCACTGAAACGTCAAAACAAGGAACACATTTATTCCAACTTTGTGCAAGGAAACAACTGGCACATACTCCGAGATAAGTGTTCTTTCAAGCTTATTTCTTATACGGGAACATGTAGATTTGCTCATATGTGTCTTCCTTGCTATTTCCACATCAGGCATATTGCCTTCTTTTAGTATAAATGCAAAAAATTTCCTTTCATTGCGTGTTAATTTTATTTGTTCGTCTTTGGACTTACCCATATCTCTCTTGAAAAAGTTTAGCCAATATTTAAATCTTTCGTATTTTATTTCATAATTACATAGGGGGTTGCAATTTTCTCCCAATTAGTTGACTATTATGTCACTACATATAGAAATGAGCATAGGCTATTAAGTACTATGACAGTTAATTGGAATACAGCTGGATGGATTATTAGAAGTGAAAATAGAATAACAGTCCTTACTAGATTATACATACCTCTTACTCCCAGCCATATCGCTAAAAAACTGCAAATGAGTATTACTCACGCAAGCAAAATCATAAGAGAACTTGAAAAGAAAGGATTAATAATATGCCTTAACGATAAGGATAAACGCGGGAGAATATATAAACGAACAAAAAACGGCAATGAAATTCTGAAGTATGTAAAAAAAATAGAACAAATTTAAGAGCCTATTTATCATTTTTTGCAAGAATTACGAATTGTATACTCTAGAATAAAACTAGTTTTTGCCTGTTCTGGTTTATCATATATAAGATATAAGTCATTATTTTTATACTTTTCTACCCACAATTCTTTTGTATTATCTACCGATAGACAAGTACTATTAATAATTATATCAGGTGCAAATCGTATACTTAAGTAGCCTATTGGTTTATCTGAATTTATCAAATAAGAATGAATAGAATAAAAGTCATTTTCTAAATAATTTTTACATTCTATCGTAAAATAAGCATTCTGTGATTTTGTATAAGAGTAATTATATGTCCCGCCCTGTAGATTACTAATATTAAAGAGAATAATACTAGAAAAAGGAAGAGCTATTGGTTTGATTAAAAGAGAACCAATCTTAAGCTCATTTGTAGGATTTTGCGGTTCATTTATATCTAAAATGAACCAAGGGCTATGGGATTCTCTAATATTGAACTGTCCTTCAAAGAGATAAGAGCATTCTACATTTTCATTTATTAAATTTAATGGACCGCCTACAGCCATTAATTCGCAGGATAAATTCCCAGTATAGTTTTGTCCAAATGAAGGAAAGAGCCTCCAATTTAAGAGAATTAAGAAAATTAAAATAATAAAGAAAAGAAAAATGTACTTCTTAAAATATTTAAATCTGAATTTGCCGATAAAACTTCTATAACCCAATAAAAATACTTCATTATCTCTTATTTGTTTCATTTTAGTTGTAAATAAAATAAGCATTGCACCTAAAATCAATGGCAAGGATAATATAAAAATTATAGGCAAAATAATTGAAAAATCCCAACCTATATAATGCATATATGGTGAATAATAAAAAGCTTGGCTATTCATTTTATACAATCCAATAATTAAAGAGGAAATATTAATTGAAAATAAGGCAATTATAATAAACAAACCAGTTCTAATATCTTTTTTTCTATGATCTTGTACAAAAGTATATGCTAACAAAATTGCTAAAAAAGGATATATAATGAATGAAATGGACTGGATTTTAGTATATACTTCAGTAAATTTTAAAATATTAGATAAGGGATAAAAGGAGATTTCTACAATTATAAAAATTATAAATCCAAAGAGGAACGAAATTACAAACTTGCCAAATGCATCTAACTCATCCCAAATTTTGTTTGTTTTTTCTTTTGTGTAGATAAATAAGAAGATATAACCAGTCAAAATAATCTTGAATAGAGTTGCAGTATCAAACTTGGTAACTGAAGCAAAAAGGTCTAATATATTCATCTATCCTCTTACACTAAAGATATATTTAAATGTTTGCAAGTTATAGTTAACGACAAAAGTAAACTATAAATCCTATTGTGTTTTTTAATTATGTATGT
>CAZSMA010000062.1:0-8683 GCA_964608065.1 uncultured Methanosarcinales archaeon | reverse complement strand
TTAGGCTCAACAGGCTCTATTGGCCAGCAATCTTTAGAAATAATCAAGAAGTTTCCTAATGAATTCAAACTAATTGGATTAACTTGCAATAAAAATATTGAAATCTTTGAAAAACAAATTAAAGAATTCAATCCAATAGCAGTTGCAGTTATGGATAATGAAAAAGCAGATGAACTTAAATCTAAAGTTGATATTGAAGTATATTCTGGGTTGGAAGGGATAAAAAAAATAGCTTGTTTGAATGAAACTGATACTGTAATTAACTCTCTTGTTGGCTCTATCGGTGTTCTACCTACTTTAGAAGCTATAAAACACAAAAAAAACATAGCTTTAGCTAACAAAGAAACTTTGGTAACTGCTGGCTCTATTGTAATGGAACAAGTAAAAAAACAAGGAATTTCATTAATGCCTATAGATTCTGAACATTCTGCTATATTCCAATGCCTAAATGGAGAAAATCAAAAAGAAGTAAACAAAATAATAATAACATGCTCAGGCGGAGCTTTCAAAAACCTTAATTTAGAGCAAATGAAAACAGTTAAAGCAAAAGACGCTCTAAAACACCCAACTTGGGATATGGGTGCTAAAATTACCATTGACTGTGCAACTTTAATGAACAAAGGCTTTGAAGTTATTGAAGCACACTGGCTTTACAACATGCCTTATAATAAAATTGAAGTTGTTATCCATCCACAATCTATAATCCATTCTTTAGTTGAATTCAAAGATAAGTCAATTATAGCTCAATTAGGAATCCCTTCTATGAAAATTCCTATACAATATGCTTTAACATATCCAAAACGCTTACCTAATGACACTTTGACAACCTTAGATTTAGTAAAAGCTAAGGAATTAACATTCAAACAACCAAATCTAGAACTATTCCCATGTTTACAATACGCTTATGATGCAGGAACTATTGGAGGAACACTTCCTTCTGTTATGAATGCAGCTAATGAAATAGCAGTTAATGCTTTTTTACAGGATAAAATACCTTTCTTAAAAATTCCAGAAACAATCAAATCAGTTATGGATTCCCATTCCTTAATCAAAAACCCAGATATAGATGAAATTCTAGAAGCTGATAAATGGGCTAGAAAAAAAAGTGAAGAAATAATCAAGACTTCTTAGGAAGTTGATACTGGCGTTTTTCTGATTCATATGGTTGTAAAAATTTTATTAATGCTTCTCTCAACTCCTCGTTGACTCTATATTCAAACCCTTTTACAGATGGAGGGTTCCAAAAAGTACCTTTGCTCATTTCAGTAATTAATTCACTTGCAAAACAATATGAACTACTAAAACAATCACCTACCATATCTAATAAACCACCTTTTCGGAGAGCATCTAAAGTATTTTCAAGTGTTTCTTTTTTAACCCCATCAAAAAAAACTGATTCTTTTTCAAAAGCCCATTTCTCACATAATACTCTAACCCAGCGTTCCTCACTCAATAACGCCCACACTATTTGTCTAGCAAGAGGATATTCCTGTAATATTTTCTGTGGCTCACCTTTCCTAAGTTTCCTCATCTCTTTTCTATAAATATTTGTACCCGGGGGTTCCCCGTAAGTTTTAAAGTTAGCTTCAATTACAGGTTGGATTAGGGAATACAAACCTTCATCTTTATATTTTGCTTTACCACTCCCAAATATTTTCATTATACACCACCTTATATCTACCAATTCAATAAATAATATTTAAACATTTATATTCTACGAAAGTAATAACTAAACCACAACCATTATAAAACCCAATTTATTATCAGCTTCTAGGGGGTTAATCCATGAACCATGCTATTATAGTTGGTGCTGGAAAAAGCACAAGAATGAATAAATCATTAAACAAGATATTCTTAAACATAATCAATAAACCCATAATATACCATACTTTAAAACAATTTGAAGATTCTGATATTGATACAATAACCATAGTAACAAGTGAAGAAAACGCACACATTCTAAATAATCTATTAAAACAATTCAACTTAAAAAAAATAAAGAAAATAGTTATTGGAGGAGAAAAAAGACAAGATTCTGTTTATAATGGAATAAAATCAATAAAAGCAAAATCTAATGACATAATAGTAATACATAATGCAGCAAACCCATTAATTACACAAAAAACAATCAATGAATGCATTAAACAAGCTAAAAAACACGGAGCTTCTGTTGCAGGTTTTAAAGCAAAAGACACAATAAAGCAAGTAAAAGATAATTTTGTAGAAAAAACATTAGACCGTTCTAATTTATACCAAATACAAACGCCTCAATGTATAAGATATGATTTAGCATTAAAAGCATTTGAAAAAGCAAAAGCAGATAATTTCTATGCAACAGATGATGTGGCTTTAGTTGAAAGACTAAACCATAAAGTTAAATTAGTAGAATGCTCAGAAGAAAACTTCAAAATAACTACTCAAAATGATTATGAAAATCTTAAATTTATCTCAAACAATGCAAGAATCGGCTTAGGCCAGGACTCACACAAATTCTCTAATAAAAAAGGATTAACATTAGGAACATTATTCTTTAAAAATGAAAATAAACTAGAAGCAAACTCAGATGGTGATGTTATTCTGCATGCTTTATTCAATGCTATTACAAATGCAATAGGAAAAAAGTCTATTGGCCACTATTGTGACGATTTATGCAAAAATCTAGGTATTAAAGATTCAAAACAATACATAAAACTAGCTTTAGAGCTTCTAAAAAAAGAAAATTACAAAATAAACAACATCGGAATAATGGTTGAAGCCAAAACTCCAAAATTAGAACCTGTAGTCGATAAAATAAAACATAGTCTTAAGACTATCCTGGGAATAACTGGGAATGACATAGGAATAACAACTACAAGCGGTGAAGAACTTACACCTTGGGGTAAAGGATTAGGAATCCAATGCTTTGTTATAGTAAGTGTAATAAAATGCAGCTAAAATCATTTGCAAAAATAAACTTAACATTAAATGTTATAGAAAAACGTAAAGATAATTATCATAATATTTCTTCTATTATGAATCAAATAGATCTTCATGATACTTTAAAATTTAAAAAACACAAAGACATTATTGTAGATTGCAAAGAAATAAAAAAAAACAACATTGTTGGAAAAACAGCAAGATTACTAAAAGACAGATTCAATGTAAAGCAAGGCATCAAAATTAAAATAAAAAAAAACATTCCAATCTCGGCAGGATTAGCTGGAGGTTCAAGCAATGCTGCAACAACATTATATGCTTTAAACAAACTATGGAATTTAAACCTTTCTTTCCAAGATTTAATAGATTTAGCTTTAGAAATAGGTTCTGATGTTCCTTTCTGCTTGACAGGCCATACTTGTTTGGTTAAAGGAAAAGGTGAATTATTACTAAAACTAAAAAAAATACCTAATACTCCATTGATTCTAATAACACCAGAAATCCAAATATCAACAAAAAACGCATACTCTTTGTTCAAAACCTATAAAAAAACAAATCAAAAAGACATCTTAGAAGCAATCAATAACTCTGATATTAACTATATTGCAAAGCATTTATTTAATGATTTTGAACAACATATTATAAAACAAAATCCAATAATAAATGAAATAAAACAAGATTTAATTAACAACAAAGCTTTAGCTTCATTGATGTCTGGCTCAGGACCCTCAGTTTTCGGAATATTCCAAAATAATGATCTGCAAAAACAAGCGTATAAAAACTTAAAAAATAAATATAAAAACATTTACTTAACACACACAATATGAACATAAGACTAGCTAAAAACTATGGATTTTGCTTTGGAGTAAAAAGAGCACTAGACATAGCTAAAAAAACAAACGACAAAGCAAACACAATTGGCCCTTTAATACATAATCCTCAGGTTATAGCTGCTTTAGAAAAAAACGGAATTAAAGCAGTATCTTCTTTAAACAAAATAAAGCAAAAAAAAGTCATCATCAGAGCACATGGTGTTCCTGATTCTGTTTTAAAAAAACTAAAAAAAAAAAACATTATTGATGCAACCTGCCCTTTTGTAAAAAAAGCACAGCATATAGCAAAAATCTCAGAAAAACAAGGATATCAGGTTATTGTTGTTGGTGAAAAAAACCATCCAGAAGTTAAAGGCATTGTAGGAAATCTAAAAAGAAAAACAGTAATTGAATCTTTAAATGACTTAAAAAAACTAAAAAAATACAGAAAAATAGCCATTATATCACAAACAACACAGTCTAAAGCTAAAGTCAATGAAATAGTCAAAGCTTTAAAAAAAAAAAGCAAAGAAGTAAAAGTATCTGACACAATCTGCAATGCAACAGCTGAAAGACAAATTGCTGCTATTAACTTAGCTAAACATTCAGATTTAATGATAGTTATAGGTGGATATAACTCAGCAAATACTAAACAATTAGCAAGACTATGCTCAACACTAACAACAACAAAACATATAGAAACTACAAAAGACCTGAAAAAACAGTGGTTTAAATCAAAAAACAACATAGGAATAACAGCTGGAGCATCAACTCCAAATTATATTGTTAGAGATGTTATTGAGAAAATCAAGAATTTTTAACGACCAAACCTTCTCTTTCTTTTACCATACTCAACTATTGCTTCTTTCAGATCTTCTTTCTCAAACTCTGGCCACATTTTCTCTAAAAATAACCATTCGGCATAAGCTCCTTGATATATTAAGAAATTACTAGTTCTTTTTTCCCCACCAGTCCTAATAATCAAATCAGGCTCATCTTTAAAATACAAATTTTTTGAGAAAACTTCTTCATTAATATCTTCAACATTCAACTTACCATTCTTAACCATTTCAGCTATCTTTTTAGCAGCATCTATTACTTCTGTTCTGCCGCCATAAGCCATTGCAAAATTGATAATATAATCCTTATAATCCTTAGTTTTCTCCATAACCTCATTCATACTTTCCTGAACCATTTTTGGAAACATATGAATTCTTCCTATAATATTAATCCTTATTTTATTCTCATGTATCCTTTTATCATCCTTTAACCTTGAAAATTCTTTCCTAAATAAATTCATTAAATAATCAAACTCTTTCTTAGGTCTGTTAAAATTTTCTATAGAAAAAGCATATAATGTTAATTCCTTAATACCCAACTCTTTGCACCATTCCAATAATTTCTCAATCTTTTTAGCACCATATTCATGACCTTTCCACGGCTTTACCATTAATCTTTTGCTAAATCTCCTATTACCATCTAAAATTATTCCTATGTGTTTTGGTACTTTATTATTACTCCCCCTCATTTTACATATGGTTAAAATTCATTCTTTAAAAATGTTACGAATTTTTATTTTGTTTTAATAAATCCATTATACAAACTTAGAGTACTCTAGAGTACTCAAGTATAGAAATGTTTAAATATACCATTATTATAATCCACAATAATACTTGATTGGGGGATGAAAAATGGATAGAAGAAAATTTGGTAAGAATTTACTGTTTCTAAGTGCTGGAGCATCAGTTCCTACAATAACTTCGTGTACTAAAAGTGAAAAAAAAAGCATTAGAGAAATAGCTAAAGAACTACCAGGCTATAACCTAGATCAGATTGAAACTGAAGAAATTCTTATTGAGCAAGACTACATAAGTGCAAGGTTTAAGTTGAGGGATATCCTTGGAGAAGGAGAAGCCATATTAAGTAATTTTAATGGAAATCATTCGAAAATTGAATGGTCCTTTGAAACAGATACATATAAATTAGTTCAAACACCTACACTTCCCGTACAGTTTACTAATAAAACAAGCGGTAAAGAATATGGTAAAGAATATGGTAAGATTCCATATGAAATAAAGCCAAGGATTGAAGCAATTCGTAATTCCTTATATGATAAACTATCTCTTTTACGTGGGTCTACTATTGAAGCATTTGCATCCAGAAACCAAAAAACTTTGAAATATTTTAAAGGAAAAATTAACTGTGAAGGATCTGGATATATTCCTGCTTTGTATCATGTATTTAAAGACAGCCAAGGAGATATAAGAGATATACTTAAAATAACAAAAGAACATGAAATTCATACTATTTTTAATAAATGGAGCGATGATGAAGCATTTAATCAAGAAAAAGGCATAATGCCTATCTTAGACAAAGTTGAAATAAGCACACTAGACAATTCTTCTAGAGTAATTTACTCCAATGAAGGCATTGAATATCAGTCTTGGATAGGACTTAATGAAAAACTAGACACTTCAACAGAAAGAGTAAGAAAAATCTTAAAAGAAAAACAAATGGATGCCATTGTCCTTTCTAGCAACACTTTAGAGAAAATAGTTAGTATTATGAATGAAAAGAAAGATTCAATAAAAAAGTATAGTTGAAAGAAACTAGTATATATGCAGCTTGATAATATAAGATGCATTAAAGAATTTCACCCAACAATCTTCTCATAAACACCAACAAAAACTTCTTTAGGAACTTTTAATCCAGCTTCAACAAAAGCTTTAGCTAACTTATAGCCAGACTCTTCATCACTGAATGTAGCTTTAAAATTATATATCTTCCTTATATTATGAGTGCAAAACAATCCTTCATTAAATGCTAATGCTATATCATTTCCTTTCTCATTATAAACCTTTTTATCTTTAATATTCATAAAACAATCTTTATTTTTCCACACCCCTTCATCTTCCTTAAACCCATGATTACTTAACTCCCATTTCAACACATCATTCATAATCTCTATATGATTCTTATCTCCAACATATTCTTTAACATCTTCTATATTATGAAACTCAAGAAACTCACTATTTTCCACTTTATCAAACCTATACACTTTGCCCAAATACTTTTTGCTTTTCTGCCTGACCTTTCCCTGCCTCTTATACCTCTTATTCTCTACAATATAAGCATATTCTACCCTACTGCCATCTTTTCTCTTAAACTTCTTAACTCTTATAAAAGCCACTAAAATCACCTATTCCTACAAACGTAGGCACCACTGATTTTTATACTTTTCTATTTTTACAGGCTCTGTACTGCCAGAATTCTATAGAATTAGCCCTCTTTGAAAATCTGACCTTGAAACTTATATACTAGTATACTTTTTTCCTTCCAACTATCTTTACCTAACCCTGCTTTTTCACAAGTATGTTCTAAAAACTGTTTACTATCCCAGTTATATTCAGTAGCAACCTGAGGTAATAATAACCCAGAACCCCTACTGCTCCTAATAATCAACCCATCTTCCCCTATCTTAATTTTATCTAAATATTCTTCAGATTTACTAACTTCAATAAGTTCAGGAACTGTTAAAACAGTTATTTCAATATCTATGTTCTTAAATTCCTCTTTTGTCAAAGCTCCAAATCTAGGATCAGAAAAAGCAGCACTCCTAGCTGCATTCAGCACAGCTTCCCATAAAGGATATACAGCTTCAGGATAACCTATACAACCTCTTAGATTTCCTTCTATAGTTATAGTCACAAACACACCCTGTTTCTCAGAAAATTTCTTCATAACTTCATCTTTAACTTTAACATCTTTATCGTCGAAAAAAAGCTTAATAGAATCTCGCGCTAAATTCAAGAGTTTATTACCATCCTCTTGGTTAAACATTTTTTTTTTTTTTATTATTTTAACTCTTTAGCAAACTCTTTCTTTAACTTATCAGCAACTCCATCTAACTTCTTGATAGCTGCTAACAAAACATTCTTAGGACTTATACTTCCATCTGTCTCGACGACAAAAGTAGGAATTCCAATTAAAGGATGGTCTACTCTATACGCAGCAACCTTCACATGACCACCTTTCCATAACTGATCTTTAAGAATATTACAAAAACCATGACTAACTTTAGTTAATTCAAACACTAACTTATTTTTTCCCTCCTCGACAATTTTCATCTCCATTATAAAAACACCTCACTTGCAGGATAAATCGCTTATTTATATAGTTTTCTCCTTCTCGAGTCTAAAACAACTCACTTTTATCCTATATATCCTTTTCCTGTGAAACTTCAAAGTTTGCTTCAAAGGCCAGCTGAAATCCCACTTGTGCGTTATATTAAACCCCTTATCCTCACAAAACCCTTGAATAAACCCTTTTCCCTCACTTTTATGAAAACTATATATTATTGGACTTATCTTGACAGCATGCTCTAAAAACACCTTATCAGCATGTCTCACTTTTACCCCAAAAGGAGGATTTTGCAATAACAGCTCACATTTCTCATTAAACTTGCTAATATCCATATGTTTAAACACCCCAACACCTTTAATTAAACCCTCACTTTTCAGAGTTTTATAGTTATTTTTAGCTATTTCTATAGCCTTACTATCAATATCCACAAAATACACCTTTTTAGCCCCTAAAATAAGCATTCCTAAGCCCAATATACCAGTTCCACTACCAAAATCAGCACTCACTTTTCCTTCAATTTTATCCAAAAATATCATATTCCATAATACTTCTGCTGCTATCTCTGGATCTGTACTATACTGCTCTACTCTCACATTAGGCTCAGAAAACCCTTTTAAATCACTTAATAGGATACCCAACCTAGATTTGGACAATTTTTTACTCATTTTGGATCAGTATTTAATTTTAATCAATTTTGATATCGATTTTTTTTTTTTATTGAATTCTGTTTTACAAAAATTTTATTTTCAATTTTATACAAATTAATTTAATGAACTATAAAAACTTTTGGAAATTTTCAATTTCCAAACGAT
>CAZSMA010000061.1:0-8734 GCA_964608065.1 uncultured Methanosarcinales archaeon | reverse complement strand
ATTTTAAATTATTATATCCCCGTTTTAAAAAAAAAAAAAAAATTTTTTTTTTTTTTTTTTTTATTTCCTTTATTCTCAAAAAATATTTAGTTACTTTTTACTAGTAACTACAATAACGAAAGGTTTAAATAGTAGGTATAATTTGCCTTAATTAAGATGTCACCTAAAAACATATCAAAATCGTATTTAGAACGATTAATTGAATCGCAGAAAAAAGATGGCGAAAAAGATGTAGTTGATAAACCTCTTCCGACAAAAGTAATAGAAGATTATCCGATTTTGTTTGATCAAACTACTAAACCCTTAACAACTAAATTTATTTATAATCCAATTCTTAGGTATTCTCATGAACATGAGCTAAGCAAGAGAACAATTGAATTTTTATTTCCTGAAGGAAAATATACAAGAGAAATGCTTGATTTGAGAACAAATCCTTTAAATTTCTTTAGAATAATAGATCCAGGACTTCTGGAAGAATTAAGAAAAGCAGATTACGATGGTTTAAGTGCTTTTTTACCAGATGAAGTATTAAAATGCATTGATATTAAAATTACTCCTGCGTTGGAAGCATCTTTACTATTGTTTAATTCTCTTTTTCCAGGTAAACAAAAAATTTCGGAAGAAGATTTACAAGATGCAGTTACATATATTAATGTTAATGGTATTGAAAAAATAGCTCACACTACTGTAGGTAAACTCAAAAAAGTAAACCCTCATAGTCTAACAAGGTATTTTGAGGAAGATTTTATCTCTGCAGTTTATAGGCAGATCGGTGTTGACTATATACCTACTACAAAAAAATTTTAAGGTTTTTCATAAAAAATTAAAAAATATTTTATTTTAATTTTTTTTTTTTTTTTTTTTTTAAAAAACAAATTTTACCAATTTTTTAACCACTCACACATCAAAAAACAGCCTTAAAACCATTCTAAAACAGTAATTAATTCTTTTATTTATGTTTAGACACAAAACAGTAACCAATTCTAACTCATTTTCCTTAATTTATTTTATCGTCGACAAAACAGTCGTCCCAAACTACTGATAAAAAATTCATTTATATATATTTGTATGATAAAAAATACATATTAGTGGTACTTAAAAAAACCAAAATTATCGTCTACAACTGGTGGTCACACCTTTCTTTTAAAAGCATTTCTGTAATCTGCTACAATCTTGTTTATATATGCAACTACCATTCTCATTAATCAGTTGAAAGTAGTACAACATAAAAATTACTTATAAGCAATAAATATTGGGGGTGCTTTATATGAAGAAAATATTAATTTGTTTAACAGCTCTATTCTTACTTCTACCATTAGCAAACGCTTTAACTGCTTCTATAGGAAACGCAAGAATGATAATCCGTACAGAAGTTGAAGAAGGAGAAACAACAGTTATTGAAAAATATGTTCGTATTAATAATGTAAATGATGTTCCTGTTGAAATAACATTAGAACCTCAAGGAGATATGAGGTTTATTGCAGAATTATTAGATGAATCTTTTACTTTAGAGCCAGGAGAATCAAAAGATGCAGTTTTCATAATAAGATTAGAATATGGAGGAACTTACCAAGGACAAATTGGAGTTGGCTTTTCAGCAGAAGACAGCCCAGGAGTAGGTTTAAGCTCAACTATAATCATAATTGCAGAAGGTCCTGAAGATCCAAATAGAGACCAGGAAACTGAAGAAGAAACAACAGAAGAAGAGACAGAAGAAGAAACACCTGAAGAAGAAGTTGAGGAAGAAGAAGAGACAGAAGAAGAAGAAATCACAATAGGACTTGGAGGCAAAGTTCCAAAAGAAGAAAAAGAAAAAGCTAATCCTTTAGTTGGAATATTAATAGTTGCAATAATTGTTGTTGTAGGTGTAATCATAGCCTTAGTTCTTATGTTGGTGCTAAAAAAAAGATGAGAAAGAATATATTAATCTTTATTTTTTGTATTATTTTAACAAGCACTTTAGTAGCAGCAGGTGATGTAGCATATATCTACAGAAGCAGCTTAAAACTAGATCAAAATCTTATAAACACTTTAACAGATAAAGGTTTTACAGTAACTCAAATTCAATATTCTAATGTAGCTCAGACAGATTTCTCTAATTATGATTTAATATTAGTTGGAGACGAAAACTTCCAAGACCCAAATATTATCCCGGTTAATCAATATCCTTCTGTTATAGTTAACTATAATCATATGAATGATTGGTCATGGACTGATACTAATGGTATCAGTGTTATGTCTTCAAACCAACCTCTAAAAGCAAATAACCAAGTATCTAATTCAATCACAAATGGCTTACCCTCTACAATTCAAATATATAATCAATGCTGTTATGATCAAAGTAATCTTGGATTACCTGTTTATTATTTACATAGGTCTGGCAAAGATCAAGATATATTAACAGTTACTTCAACAACATCTTATAATTTAGATGCTATAATTGGAATAGCAGAACCAGGAGATGTATTATATGGTGGAACAGTTGTACAAGCTCGTGGATGTTTTTTCGGAATAACTGAATCAGATCATTGGACAAACGATGCTAAAACATTGTTTGAAAACTGCGCTTTATGGGCAGCTTATGGTGAAGATTCTGACAATGATGGTTATCATGAAGAACAAGACTGCGATGATACTAACGCAGATGTAAACCCTGCAGCAACAGAATCATGTAATGGAATAGACGATAACTGCAACAACCAAATTGATGAAGAAAATGCATTAAGCTGCACTACTTATTATTATGATTTTGATCAAGATACTTATGGTATAACTGATAATAAATGCTTATGTTTTGGAGATAATCTTTATACAGCCACACAAGCAGATGATTGCAATGACAATGACAACACAATCTACCCAGGATCAATAGAAATCCCTTATGACAACATAGACCAGGACTGCAACAATGAAGACTTAACAGATGTAGATAATGACGGCTACAACTTAACTGAAGATTGCAATGATAATGATCCAAACATCAACCCAGGACAAACAGAAATACAAAATAATGGAATAGATGATGACTGCAACCCATTAACTTTAGATGATGATCCTGATCAAGACGGAATTGAAACTGTGGATGACAACTGTCCTAATACCTACAATCCAAACCAAGAAGATGAAGATAATGACAACATTGGAGATGCTTGCGACCCATATCTAAATGATTATGATAATGATGGCTACAATAAAACAGAAGATTGTAATGACTTAGACTCAACAATCTACCCAGGAGCTACAGAAATACTAGACAATATAGATCAAAACTGTCAAAATGATGCTCCAAATTTAGAAGATTTTACAGAAATAGATGTAGTTGCAACACACTTAGCAACCATAACTGCAACCGCAATAGACGTTGATGGAGATACATTAACTTATCAAATAAATAATCCTAAATTCATACAATCTAACAACATTTTCACATGGCAAACTGCTTTAGAAGACGCAGGAACAACCTTAACAGCAACAATAACAGTTTCAGATGGAGAATTTGAAGCTTCAAAGCAAGCAACTGTAAATGTTATGCCTAAAATAATGCTTAATGAATTTGTTCTAGACCCACAACAAGACTGGAACAACAATGGCAATATAAACACAAATGACAGATGGATTGAACTTTACAATCCATCAGATTATGACGTTAACTTAGATAATTGGAAAGTAAGTTTAGGAACATTTGATTTTACAAATCATAGCTTAAGCGGAACTTTAAATTCAAATGATTATTTTATTTTATTAGATCCTGACGCTTCAATCCAATATTCTGCAGGACAAATTATATTATACTACAACAACATTGAAGTTGACAGAGTTACATACGGAAACTTAAATGATGGAATTTTATCAGATAATGCTTACAAGGAAGAAGGGGTAAATGCTTCAAGTACTGATGACGAATGTATAGCAAGATTGCCTAATGGACATGATACAGATATTGATAATGAAGACTGGTTCAAAAACTATTGCACTTACTCTTTAAACAATGAAGCAGATCTAGATAATCCAATTGTTAAATTAATCAGCCCAGCAGATAATAGTGAAGATAATGATGGTAATGTTGAATTTACATTTAACGCAACCAACCAAAACATAACCAACTGTTCTTTATACACAGATCTTACTGGAATCTTTGAAATAAAAGAAACACTGCTCATAAACAACGACTATGTTGAAGGAACCTTTATAGTAAACAACATTCCAGACAACAGTGTAATTAACTGGAACATAGGATGTATTGATGAATACGATAATGTAGGATTTGCTGAAAACAACTATACACTTTCTATAAATATAAATGATCCGCCAATACTAGATCCAATTTCTGACATCACAGTAAATGAAAAAGACACTGTTTTAATAGTTGCAATTGCAACAGACGAAGAAACAGATCCTAACAATTTAATATTCTACATTAACGATACTAGATTCACACAAAACTTTTTTATGTTTACATGGCAGACAGGCTTCAGTGATGGAGAAACAGTTACAATTCTAATTACAGTATCTGATGGAGAACTAAACACATCAGAAGAAGTTACAATCACTGTTCTAAATAATGACAATGATAATGACAGCTATGATAACACAGAAGATTGCGATGATAATAATGCAGATGTAAATCCTGCAGCAACAGAGCTGGATAATGGAATAGATGACAACTGTGATAGTAATATTGATGAAGGTTTTGACACAGATAATGATACTTACACACCTTTTGGAGGAGACTGTAATGATAATAACTCAAATATAAATCCTGCAGCAACAGAAACATGCAACAACATAGACGATAACTGCAATAACGAAGTTGATGAAAACCTTGGAGCAACTACGTGTGGTGTTGGAGTCTGTGAACACACAATACAAAACTGTGTAGCAGGTGTTGTACAAACATGTGACTCATTTGAAGGTTCATCTGCTGAAACATGCGATGGCTTGGACAATGATTGCGACAGCAATATAGATGAAGATTTAACAACTCCATTAAACTCAAAACAAGACGGAGTTTGCCAAGGCTCACAACAAACATGCGCAGGAATACAAGGATGGTTAGATGATTACACTTCTGTTAATAATTATGAAGAACAAGAATCAAGCTGTGACAGTTTAGATAATGACTGTGATGCAATCATAGATGAAGACATAAAAACAACTTACTATCAGGACTCAGATTCTGACAGTTATGGTAATAATATAGTCTCACAAGATTCATGTGCACAACCTCAAGATTACCTATTAGATAACTCTGACTGTAATGATAATAATGCAGACATCAACCCTGCAGCAACAGAAATCTGCAACAATATAGATGATAACTGCAATGGCCAGATAGATGAAGGATGTGATGATGATAATGATGATTATTGCGACAGCAGCATAGGTTATGTAATATCTGATGCATGTCCTAATGGAAATAATGACTGTAATGATAATAATGCAGACATCAACCCTGCAGCAACAGAAACATGTAACAACATAGATGATAACTGCAATACCGAAGTTGATGAAGAAAACTCCTTATCATGTACTTATTATTATCTAGATAATGATAATGATAATTATGGAACTACAACAAGTAGGTGCTTATGCTCTGCTGATAGTAATTATGATTCAACAACAAATAATGATTGCAATGACAATGATAATACAATCTACCCAGGAGCTCCAGAAACGCCCTACAACGGAATAGACGAAGATTGCAATGGACAAGACTTAACAGATGTAGACAACGACGGCTATGACCACACTACAGATTGCAATGACAATGATAATACAATCTACCCAGAAGCAATAGAAATCCCTTATGACAACATAGACCAGGACTGCAACAATGAAGACTTAACAGATGTAGATAATGACGGCTACGATTTAACTGAAGATTGTGATGATAATAATCACGCAATCTACCCAGGAGCAACAGAAATACCCTACAATGGAATAGATGAAGATTGCAATAGAAAAGATTTAACAGACGTTGATGATGATTTTTATGACCACATATCTGACTGTAATGATTATGACAAAAACATTTACCCAGGAGCTCCAGAAACGCCCTACAACGGAATAGACGAAGATTGCAATGGACAAGACTTAACAGATGTAGACAACGACGGCTATGACCACACTACAGATTGCAATGACAATGATAATACAATCTACCCAGGAGCTCCAGAAACACCTTATGACGGAGTAGACGAAGATTGCAATGGACAAGATTTAACAGACATAGACAACGATGGTTACAACCACTTACAAGACTGTAATGATAAAAATGCTGCAATAAACCCTGGACAAACAGAAGTCCCAAATAACCTCTTAGATGATGACTGTAATCCAGATACTTTAGACAATGACAAAGACCAAGATGGAATTGCTGATGAAAACGATAATTGTCCTGATAATTATAATCCTTCACAGACAGACTCAGATTCAGACAGTATTGGAGATGTATGTGATACATATCCAGATGACTCTGACAACGATGGATTCAATGACAACATAGACAATTGCCCTGATATTTACAATCCAAACCAGGAAGATTTAGACAATGATGATATTGGAGATGTTTGTGAACACCAGCCAGAACTTGAAGTACATGACATTACAGTCATAGAAGGAGAAACTGTTGTAATTGATCCAAAAGTATCTGATGCTGATAATGATATATTATATCTTACAATTTCACAACCAGTTGGTTCTGATGGAATATGGCAAACCAACATAGGAGACAGGGGAACATATACTGTAACAGTAACAATATCTGATGGATTATTTACTGTTACAAAAACAATCACAATAAGAGTAAGAGAAAAACCATATGAAGCAATACATGTTGGAAGAATAAGATTAAACAACGAAATAGTTAGAGCTGGAGACGTACTTCCAGTTTATGTTACTCTTGAAGGTACTGGAAATGTCAAATCAAATGAAATAAAAGTCAGTATCACTATTCCAGAACTTGGAATATACAAAAGCGTTGGAAGATTTGACTTAAATAACAAGCAAGTTACTAAGAAAATACTTGTAGACATTCCTTCTTGGGTCCAGCCAGGAGAATATGATTTAAGAATTGTCATAAGTAATGATAATATTAGAAGAGTCAAACACAGATATATTACTGTAATATAATGTTGGGGGTAAGAAGAAAAAAAAATGATGATATGTGAAAAATGCGGGGATGAAATACCAAGCCTTAACAAAAGAAGGAAGTGGTGCTATGTTTGCAGAAAAAAACTAGCAGTAGAAAGAGCTAAAGCAAAAAAAGATTTAATCAGGATATTGGGGTTATAAATTTTATTTTGTCTTTCTTCTTTATAGACTGCCCCCTTTCCCTCTTCTTCTAAAAATTAATTACAAACAAGTCATTAATCCTCTATAACTTCATAGAATAATTTAAATATTAGTTCTTATTAGATTAAATAAAAGGGGATGATAAATATGCAAAAAGAAATATCAATATTCTTTTTAGGAATTTTATTAGTTGGACTTAGTGTACATTTCTTAGATGATTATGTTAAAATAGGGCAGGAAGCAGAGGTAAGAGTTAGTGTCTACAACAATAATCCATACGACATAGATGATGTTAAAATAAAAGTTGATATACTAGACACAATACTAGCAAGTAGTTCTTTTGATGTTGATGATTATGACGGCTCTGGCTCTTGGTTTCATTACAGAATCCCTAAAAACACCAGAAAAGGCCATCATTTAGTTAAAATAACAGCATCTAACGATGACTTCAGAGATGTAGAATATAGGTATTTAACAGTAGTCTAATTTTTAATATATTGATTAACTTTATATATTCTTAATAACCTACACTATACTTATGATTAAAAAAATAATATTAATAATATTGATATTAACCATAATCTCAGGATGCAAAAATCCAGTAGATGACACTATAACTGTTATCTACCCAGATGAATACACTCATGGAAGTATAACAGCTGGTGATGAAATCTATATCTGCGGCTATAAAGATAGGGTTTGTCCAGACGATTTCTCCACTCAAAAACCAGTATGTAAAGTAGAAGACCCAGACTGTTAACAATGAAGACAATCCAAGAAGGAAAAGCCAAAGTAAAAATTGCAGAAGGAAAAATTACAAGTAAATTACCAATCTTCTACAATCCTGTAATGAAATTCAACAGAGATATAACCATATTATTATTAAACTCAATAAACAAAAACAATCTGCAAATAGCACTACCATTAGCTGCAACAGGAGTAAGGGGAATCAGATTTTTACTAGAATTAAAAAAAAATAAGATAAAAAACATAAGCTTTAATGACAACAATAAAAATTCAAAAAAAATAATTAAAGAAAACTTAAAGCTAAACAAAATAAAAAATAAAAATATCAGTATCCATAATGAAGATGCCAGCTTATTCTTGCTAAAAAGCACAGGTTTTGATTATATTGATATAGATCCATTCGGCTCTCCTAATCCATTCCTTGATTCAGCAATAAAACGAATAAGCAGACAAGGAATTCTAGCTATAACAGCAACAGACACAGCTGCTTTAACAGGAACTTACCCTAATGCATGTAAAAGAAAATACTGGTCCCAGCCTTTAAGAAATGAAGTAATGCATGAAACAGGATTAAGAATTCTTATCAGAAAAATACAACTTATTGCAGCACAATACGACAAAGCTTTAACACCAATCTTCTCATACTATAAAGACCATTATATGAGGGTATTTTTACTGTGTGAAAAAGGAAAAA
>CAZSMA010000060.1:0-8853 GCA_964608065.1 uncultured Methanosarcinales archaeon | reverse complement strand
AATTGCTTTGTATCTTTCTATTTTATAGTCATTTAGAAGTGGTGATAAATAATAGAAATCAACTTTAATTAAAATCTAAACTATTTTAAATAAAAACATAATAATAGACTAATTATGACCACAACTATCTTAGACTGTTATACAGATGAACCAGCAGGATTAGGTGTTCCGCCTTACTTAGGAACATATCCAAGATACATAGCAGGGTCTCTGGATGAAATCCCTAATTACATAACAATAGACGATTTAAGATTATACAAAATCTATGACTCAAAAATACAAAAAACAAAACCAAGCCAAAAAACAAATATTAAAGTATATAATTTAACTAAAAACTACAATAACATAAAAAACATTCTACAAAACACAACAACTTTAATTGTAATCCTTGGAATACATACTCCAGGAAAATACCTAAGCGCTGTTCCAGGAACTTTAAAGGAAATCATCTCTTTAACCAAAGACCTAAATATAACAAAAATACTAACAGGCCCTGCTGTTTACGGAACTGCCTCAGAAGGCGGAAAATTCTTTGAAAAAGCAGACTTAAGTACGTTCAATATCAAAAACTTCAACTTTTCCTACAATGAAATAAAACAACACAGCATTAAAGGCTCTGATATCATCAAACAAATCCAAGACTTAAGAGTTATAGAGATAGAAACAAGTCATGGTTGCTCTGGTTCTTGTAGTTTCTGCACAGAACCTATAAAAAACAAACTAGAATTCAGACCCATAAACGACATACTAAATGAAATCAAAGCATTCACTAAACTTGGCTGCCAGCATTTCAGATTAGGAAAACAAAACTGCTTCTACACTTATCCAGATCCAATAGAGCTGTTAAAACAAATAAGAAAATTAAATATCAAAACATTGCATATCGACAATGTAAATCCAAACACAGTAATCACAAAACGAGGAGAAGAAATAACTCAAGCAATAGTCAAATACTGCACAGAAGGAAACATAGCTGCTTTTGGAGTAGAAAGCTTTGATAAGACAGTTATAGAAGAAAACAACCTTAACACAACTCCTGAAAAAACATTCAAAGCTGTAAAAATAATAAACAAATATGGGAAAAGCAGAGGATCTAATGGAATGCAAAAATTTCTGCCTGGAATAAACCTTATTTTTGGATTAAAAGGAGAATCAAAACAAACTCATGAACAAAATATATTCCACTTAAAAAAAATTATAAAAGAAAACTTATTACTAAGAAGAATAAACATAAGGCAGGTCAACATATTTGAAGGAACACCATTATACAAAACAGTAAAAAACAAATTCCTAAGAAAAAACAAGAAATATTACTGGAAATGGAGAAATGATATAAGACAAAACATTGATTCTCCAATGCTTCAAAAACTTGTTCCAAAAGAAACAATATTAAAAGATGTAAGGATGGAAATCTACGACGGAAAAACTACCTTTGGAAGACATCTTGGAACCTACCCTTTAATTGTTGGAATAAAACAAAGATTAGAACTGAACAAATTCTACAACGTAAAAGTAACAGGCCATATGCTGAGAAGCATCATATGCGACGTGTTATAACTCTTCCATGCCCTTTCTTCCTGAAAAAGAAATACAGCACAATAAATATTATTATAAACCCAAAAACATATTTCAAAGTTGTTCTCTCACCTAAAGCTGGAACAACAGATTTAGAAACAACTTCCTTATTCTTATTATCATAAATCTTAATCTCCTTAGCTTTATCATAATAAGGCAGTACTAAAGCAAAATTGCTTTTATCCAAAACAATAACTCCACCTTCAATCTCTCCATCTTCATTTATAACATCTGTCTGGATCCTTAAAGGAACTTCAAATTTAAATGAATACAGCACTTCATCCTCAGAAACCAAATCAAGTGTATAATCTTCCCCTTTATGAATTTTTCTGTCAGGATAATAACCTGTCTTCGTCATAACTTCCTTAACTGTGAGTTCTCCATCCTCATAGTTTAAGTCAACAATAAACACTTCATTCTGAGCTATAACTATACTCAATAATAAAATAAACATTACTGCTATTATCTTTATTGTTTTACTCATAAACATCTAACCTCTTATCAACAATATCCTCATTAACAACCCCATATACTCTTGATTTCAGATAATTTCTCATTATAGACTCTTTAGTTGGCCTGTAAAATTGGCTTACAGAACAGCCTTCAAAACAACCAGCTTCCTCAACATCAGACCATTCTTCACATCCAACTTTGTCACAGTTAGGATAATTATCCTCATCAAACATTTTATAATAACTCTCATCTACATACTCATCTGCTAAATCCCCAAAAGTATGGCCAAACTCATGCAGTAAGACAAAATCATTATCAGCTACATTTATATGAGCTATATTCGAAAAAGCACTGCTTCTTATTGGTTTGACAAAATCTTTGATCTTGCTGATATCAGTTAAAATAAAAATATAATCATTAGGACAATTAGAAGCTAATTGTTTTGCCCTATACTGATTACATAAAATATAGCTTGTAATCTCGCAGCCTAAATCCTGAAATTTATCTATTCTGTAAAAATTAATTTTATCCCTATTCAAATCAAGAGGTTTTGTTTCTAAAAAAACATTATTTACATATTTGCTAACATCTTCTGTGAAATCTCCAACTTCCTTATAATCATTGCCTAAAAACACAACATCAACTTTATCTTCAGGATCACCATTATACAGCAAAGTAACACAATCTATCTCTTTATCACCCACAGCCTTAATCTGTGTTTTATCTCCTTTTCCGACTAAACTTAAATCTATTCTTCCATTTATAGTCTTAACACAAAGAGGGCTTTCCTCAAGTTCAATATTTTCTATAGTTGCAGGATCATACTTATCTATTGGAAAAAAGAAAACATTATAACTAGGATAAAAATCCATATACGAACTCAACTCAGTATTAACATATTCATCAAATCCTTTATCTTTATCAATAAAGCAGACTAACTCTAAATCCAAAGGCAAAGCAAAGCTTTCTTCCTTAACACCTTCATACTTGTAAGTCTGTTTTAACAGCATATTATCAAGACTTGTTGCAAAATTCCTCACTTCTTGTTTCTCAGTCTTATCTCCAACCTCCCTAAACTGGCTGTTCACCCAGAACAAGATCAATACCATAAATATCAGAACCAATATGTAAATAAAAGGCTTGCCTATAACAAACTGTGATTTTTTCATTAAACTGATTATTGATAAATATTATATATAAAGTTATTGTTTTAAAAACAAAAAAGCTTTTATATTACAATATACTTAATAAAATAAAAAGGGGTGATATGAGTTTGTTTTTTGTTGAAGGTTTATTAAAAATAGCAAACTTAGTTCTAAGTGTAATTGCAGCCATAATTGCAATAGGCCTGATCAAAGCATCTACTAAAAAACACTATCTAAAACCGTGGCTAGCATTAATAGTTGCTTTATTCTTCTTTATGATTCAAGAAACATTAGGGGCTTTAAGAGCTTTTAGTATCTTTTCAACATCTTACTTAACCCATATAGTTCCAACAATAATATTAGGATTTTTGATATTTGCTTTAACATTTCAGATAAACATAAAAAAATGAAAATTTAAGAGGTAAATTTTAACAAATGACCTTCACAGAATGTTTAGGAATAATAGCACCATACTATAATCTAGTATTAGTAGCCATAGTTATTGTATTATTCATTAAGCTGTTTATGCAGAAAAAAAAAGGAATCTACAATATTCCTTGGTATTTCTTGTTTATAGCTATAATACTCTATGTTATTGAGGAATCAATGACTGTAATGGCATCTGTAGGATTCTTAGAAATCCCCCCTTTACTGTTCCCTATATTTGAAATGATGATGATTAGTTTGTTCATTTACATGTTATTATTGCAAAAAGATTATATTAAAACAATAAGATGAAAATCACAGATTTTCAATATGAAAATTTAAGAGGTAAATTTTAACAAATGAATAAAAAAGCCCTGTCACCTTTAATGGCAACCCTGCTTCTGGTAGTCTTTGCTGTAATTGTAGGTGCAATAACAATGTCATGGGGCAAAAATTATGTAGAAGACCTTGAACACAAAGAACCAGTAGAGAAACTAGATAGTTCCATAGTAATAAGTATCAAAGACATAGACTCCCCATTAAAACAACTTCAAGTACAATACATAACAGGCCAGATTTCTGAAGAAGAATATTTTGAGAAAGAGAAAGAGTTGTTGATAGAATAAAAAATAATTAAGGTTTTGGTACAAAACCTTTTTCAAATAACTTGCATTGTTTTGTAACTTTTTTAACATAATCCCTTGTTTGTTGATATCCTTTATTTATTTCATTTTCATAAACCCTAATCATAGGTTTTATAATTTCACCACCTTTCCTAGACCATTTAATAGCAGACTCACCACCATTATAAGCGGCTAATATTAACTTTAGTTTTGTTCCATGATCTCCCTTAGGCGAGTAGTAACCATCTATTTTATTTTTCAAATAATTAATATACTTTATACCCAATTCTTTACTAATATAAGGGTTAAAAAGCTCTTCTTCAGTATACTCCCTTCCCCCCATATATTTTGCTGTTTTAGGCATTAATTGGTACAAACCCCTTCCAGCTTTCTCCCTTACTTTTTTTCTTACTAGCTTCCCGCTTTCAGTCTTAACCCACTTTTTCACTATCTTATAACCTACTACACGCGGGTCATAAGTGGATTCACACCAAGCTATTGCTTTTAATAAAGATAACCATCTTTTACCATAAAAAATCTCATTCTTATCAATATTTTGCTCAATTATTGCATTGATCTGATCAAAAGAATAAGTCTTTTTTCCCTGTTGTTCATACACTTTATTTCTTTTTTCATTCCTTCCTTTAGCATTAGAAACATCTTTCGCTTCTAAAACCTTAATTTCTTTGATTATATTTTGCCACTCAAAATCAAGCATACCATACGGATAAATTGGTGTAACTACACCTAATTCATTTGTCAAAAGAATATCAAGAACACTATCTAACCTAAGAATCTTTTTTGCCACATCAGCTGCAGAATCTTCTGTTGTGTAAGGGCCCAATAATAATTTTATCCCTCCCTCTTCAGTATCATAATACAAAACAATATTCTTGTATTTCTTCAATAATTCAAGATTTCTCAGCACAAATTTCTCATCCTTATTAAATGAAAACTGAATATAGAATATTCCCTCATTCATATTTACATCTTGTGAACTAACAACCTCAGTTTTCTTTCCAGTATCATGCTCAAAAATAGTTTTAAAAGCTGAAAGGACAACCTCTTTTCTTGAGTAAGCAATAGTCCTACAACCTTTGTTGTCACTTTGAATAATAAATTCAACCCCCTCTCCAGGATTTATTTTGTAAAGTGCCTTTAGATTCCCATAAAGCGTATTAAGAAATTTATATCCTTTCATAGCTTCTATTATATTTTTATATTCTTCGATCAATAAGTACTTATGTATTGCACTTTGACCAAACAAATTACCCTTAGTTAACTGCAAACCAACTGTTCCTACTGCTATTTTCTTAATAAACAACCTTCTTCCAGGAGCCTCAATAATATCCCCACCTTTCTTTTTTTCAATATATCTTATCATTTTTTTTACTTTATCATACACTTTATTAAGAAATTTTGCACTAGCTTTAGGGTGTTTCACAAGATGTATAAGCATATTTATACTTTCTAGCACTTCTTTATATTCATGGTCATCTCCTATCTTGTTCTCTAATTTTTTGATAATATGGGCTATATCCTTACTGCCTTTTTCTAATGCTTCAAAATCATTTTTTATATCCTCATACCAGATATTAGCTAATTCTCTTTCACCATATATCCTTTGTGCAATATGGTTCCAACCTTCTAAAGTAATTTTTTCATCCCAATAAAGATTTCTTTTTTTTAAGGTTTTTCTAAATATAGACATAAAAACAATCTAATAACTAACCTATAAAAACTTTTCCTAAAACAAAAAAAAAAAAAAAAAAACTAAAAAAAAAAACAAAAACTGACTAAAACCAAAAAAATCATTAATTTTATTTAAAATTTCATTGAAGGGCCTGATGTGTCCTTGAATGGATCTCCGACTGTATCTCCTACTACAGCAGCTTTATGAGCATCTGAACCTTTTCCACCAAAATTCCCTAATTCAATATATTTCTTAGCATTATCCCATGATCCGCCAGTATTAGCCATCATTATTGCAAGCAAAACTCCTGTAACCAATGATCCAGCTAATAATCCTCCAAGAGCCTCAACTCCCAAAACCAATCCTGTCAGAACAGGAACTACAACAGCTATCAAGCTAGGAATAATCATCTGTTTTAAAGCTCCTCTTGTAGCAATATCAACGCACCTTTTATGGTCTGGCTTGGCTTTTCCTTCCATCAAACCCTTTATATTCTTGAACTGTCTCCTAACTTCCTCAATCATATCATGAGCAGCTCTTCCAACAGCCCTCATAGTCATTGATGAAAACAAGAAAGGCAAACTGCCTCCAATAAACAAACCAATTATTACCATTGGATTCATTATATTGATCATACTAATCTTAGCTGTTGTTGTAAAAGCAGAAAACAATGCTAATGCAGTCAATGCTGCTGAACCGATTGCAAAACCCTTTCCCATAGCAGCAGTTGTATTTCCTACAGAATCAAGTGAATCTGTCCTTTTCCTTACTTTTGATGGCAACCCAGCCATTTCTGCAATTCCCCCTGCATTATCAGCAACAGGACCATAAGCATCTACTGCTAAACTTATACCGAGTGTTGAAAGCATTCCAACAGCAGCTATTGCAATACCATAAAGTCCTGAAAAATAATAAGCTATAAATATCCCTAAACATATAACCAATACAGGAAGAACAGTGCTTACCATACCTGTTGACAAACCTTCAATTATGTTTGTAGCAGCTCCTGTCTTTGAACTTTCAGAAACCTTCCTTGTTGGCTTATAATCATAGGATGTATAATATTCTGTAAGCAGACCAATTAAAACTCCTGCAACCAATCCAGCTACAGTTGCATAAAACACACCTATTGAACCATAAGTTACTCCTCCCATTTCAAATGTTTTTGGCAATGTAAATCTAATTATTAAATAAGCTAAAGGCAATAACAATATACTTGCTGAAAAAAGCCCTTTATTCAGAGCAGAATGGACTTTCTTCTCACTATTTGTTTTTACAAATAATGTTCCTATAATAGAACATATAATTCCTGTTGCAGCAATAGCAAGAGGCAGAACAACAAATTTTGAAGCACCAACAGAAATACTCAATGCAAGAATCATTGTAGCAAGAATTGAACCAACATAGCTTTCAAACAGATCAGCACCCATTCCAGCAACATCCCCTACATTATCCCCTACATTGTCAGCTATAACAGCAGGGTTCCTTGGGTCATCTTCAGGAATTCCAGCTTCAACCTTTCCAACTAAATCAGCCCCAACATCTGCTGCTTTTGTATAAATTCCTCCACCTACTCTTGCAAACAATGCAACTGATGAAGCTCCAAAACCAAATCCTATTATCAGATTAGGATCTTTGAAAACAAGGAATAAAACACTAACTCCTAAAAGTCCAAAACCAACAACACTAAAACCCATAACAACTCCACTTGAAAAAGCAACCCTTAATGCACCAACTAAACTTTTTGTTGCAGCATGCGTTGTCCTGACATTAGCCTTAGTTGCTATATTCATTCCAATAAATCCTGCAAGTGTTGATAATATAGCTCCGCATAAAAACGAAATTGCAGTTATCCATGATAGAAAATAACCAAGTACAAAAAACAAGACTATAACAAATATTGATAGAATCTTATACTCTCTGAATAAAAAAGCCATAGCTCCTTCATGAATAGCTTTTGCGATCTCCTTCATCTTATCAGTGCCTTGTCCCATCTTACGAACTTTAGAAGCAGTATATCCTGCAAATACTAAAGCCAATACACTTATTGCCAAAATATAGTATAACATTTTATCACCCTCATAAGTTTTATTAGAAAATTAAAAGTTGTTAAAAACTATATAAAATTTATGTTTTTGAGATATTCACAACCGACTGATTACGAAAACAAGAAAAGAAAGAATATATTACACTAAAAAACAATAAACTTTATAAATAAGAGTGTTAATCTGAATTGCCAACTAAGAAGTACTGTCTATTTTATAGCAACTTTTTATAAAATGAGGTGGGGATGTTAAAGAATGAATCAAAAATCTATTTTACAAGAACTTAAATCTTTTGAAGAACAACAAGAACAACTTCTGGAAAAAGCAAGAAAAGACAGTGAAAAGACCTTTGAGAACACAAAAAAGGCAATACAAAAAAATATTACAGACACAGAAAAAAAACTATTACAAAATAAAAGCGAAGCAGTAAAAAAAGAAGAGGAAAAAGCAAGAGAAAAACTAAAGAAAGATCTAGAATCATACAAAAAACAAATATCTTCTCTAAAGAGAAAATTTGAAAAAAATAAAAATAAAGGGGTAGACCTAATCCTACAAGAAGTGCTAAAATAAAAAAAAATGTTCAGACCAGCAAAGATATATCATGTATCTACGTTTTTAAGAAAAGACACAATAAGTAAAATAATAACACCATTGCATGAGGCAGGAATATGCGAGTTAAAAGAGTCTGAGATTAAGCTTGATTCTGAATATTCTTATGAAAATGTAAGGGATGTTGAAGAAACATATTCTAGGTTGACTTTTGTAAAGGAAACACTGGATAAATACAAGGAAGTTCCTCAGCCAGAAAGATTCATAAAAAATTTATTTAAGAAAAATAAAAAAAAAAAAAAAAAAAACCAAAAAAAAAAAAAAATAAACATAAAAAAAAAAAA
>CAZSMA010000059.1:0-9194 GCA_964608065.1 uncultured Methanosarcinales archaeon | reverse complement strand
TGTAAATCAAAAGATAAAACCTTTAAAACAATGATTGATAAGATAAATGAAAAGAGAGAAAAAAAAACAAATTGATTAAAATGGAAAAATTTAGTTACATGCTTGCACCCATTGAAGACATAACTAGTAATTCTTTTAGGACTATCTGCTATAAATATGGTGCTGATCTCACTTTTACAGAGCTTGTTAAGGTACAAGGTCTTGCAAGAAAAAATAAGAGTACATGGTCAAGGCTTGATTTTCATGATGACACTCCTACAGTCATACAATTATTGGGAACAAAAGAAGCATATTTTAAAAAATTTCTTAGTATGTTCAAGCCTTCAGCTGGTTTCAAAGGTTTCAATCTTAATCTTGGTTGTCCGAGTCCTGCAGTTATCCGCGCTGGCCAAGGTTGTGCAATGATTAGAAGGATAAGTAAGACTAAAAAAATAGTTGGCATCTTCAAAGATCATGGATACAACATATCAATAAAGATGCGTTTAGGTCTTAATCAGTGCGATAAAGAAAATAAAGTTTATCTTCATATCATAGATGCAGTTGATGTTGATTTCTTTGTTGTCCATGCAAGGCACTGCACCCAAGGTTATAACACCCCTGCAGATTTTGGGGTTTATGATACATGTGTAAAGACAGGCAAGAACATTATTGCAAACGGGGATATTAAAACTAAAGAGCAAATTGATTTTCTTAAAAATAAAGGTGTTAAAGGAGTGATGCTTGGAAGATCTGCTGTTCTCGACCCTTCAGTGTTCAATACACTAAAAGACATATCCTCTACTTCGAAAGACACAATTTTACGTGAGTATCTGGATTTAACAGAGAAGTTTAATGAGCCTTTTAGGTATAGAAAGAATACAACAAAGTGGATGGGCAAGCATTCATTCTTAGCACAGAATTTGGTGTGAATATAAGCGTTTTTTTTTTTTTTTATTAATCTTCTTCTATATATGAAAAATCACAAGTAAACAATCGGTGGTTTGTTTAAACCTCAGTATTAAAATCTTGTTCAAAGTCAGGAAATTCTTTCTTATAATATTCTTCTATTAATCCTTGTAAACGCAAATAGAGTATAGAAGCATGTGTTCTTTCGATTCTACTTCCATGCATTAATTTAGGTAATAGTGTTTCTAAAGACTTAATATCATCAGCAATATTGGGGATGGCTACCATCTTAAATAATCTATCATCATCATCAAATCCTATGTGTTTTTCTAATTGCTTAAAATATTGTACTACTGGTTTTGCAACTGTCTGAAGCATTTCTGGATTATTTGCATACATAGTAATTCTTGCTTTATTTAACTCAATCTCATCTTTCATACATCATGGAATCTCTTATCTATTTAAAAAGATTACTGTAAACAACCCAGCCTTTATTTACTTCCTTAATTTCATATTTAGAATACAGCTAGATATATTTTCGTGTTTTGTTTTTTGGTAATCTTTTTGAAGCCTTTCTTTCAAGTGCTTTTTTAGTTGGATAACCTAATTGAATTCCAGATATTAATTTGTGCGTAGAAGGTATTTGAAATTCTTTGTAGAACTCATTTCTTAATTTGTCAAAATTCATAAGAAATTTAATGCCATCCTTAACTTTGGTTCCTAATCCTTTTTCATGGGCAATTAATAGGAAGTTCTGCATTGCCATAGCACAACTTGTTTTAACTGAATCATCTGCAATTTTTTCAATGTTTTTATTTTTTGCAAATTTGATTGCGTTTGAAAGTAAAGGGGCGTCATAAGGTCTTGTAAATAACAATATGTATACCGGAGCTTCATCAAATTTGCCATAATTGGAGAAAAAATTTAGCAGTTTAGTATAAATATTACCCATTATTTTGTGTTTATGTTTTAAGGATTGGTTTGTAAATTCATATCCTTTTTTAATATACCAATTTAGTTTTTTCTTTTGTTTATCAGTATGGAAAACTAAAAAGAACCAAGGTTGAGTATTACAACTAGATGGAGCATAACTAGAAACAGAAATGAGTTCATCTATTAAACTTAAAGGCACTTTTTTATTAGTAAAAGAAGAAATGCTCCTCCTATTTTTGATTATGTTGCTTATCATAATCTACTTAATACTCTACCTTTTATAAACTTCTCCATTCCTCTTTAACTTCGTGAACTGTTGTACTCGACCACATTGCATTTCTCTCTCTTTTACTAAACCTTTAATAATCAATCAAGAACTATTCCTTAAAATGAATATCTTACTAGTATATCTACCGTTTTGTACTCCAGCTTCACCACCTTATTCTGTAACTTATCTTTATTCATTCTTAAAAGCAAACTGCAAACATAATATTGAAGTTTTAGATCTTAATCTTGAATTTCATAAACTTAAATTTCCTGAATATCAGAAGTATTATCAAGATATGAAATGGAAAGACTATGACAAAATAACAAATGATTATAATAAATTAACAAAAAAAACCTATTCTGAAAACAATAAAAAAGTTGTAAATAATAAAAAACCCGAACTATTCAAAGAACTATTAAAAAAAATTAAAGACAAGCAGCCAGACATAGTTGCATTCAGCATTGTATATTCAAGCCAGGCATTTTATGCTTATTCTCTTATAAAAGAATTAGATGTTAAATGTATCATAGGAGGTCCATCTGTAAATGAAAAATTAGTCAAAATTGCAGACAAAGCATTGAATAATGAGATAGATTTACTTAATTACATAAAAAAAACAGAACATGATAATTTAAATTTTAATACTGTCCCAGATTTTTCAATTTATGATCTAAACGAATATTTCACCCCTTACCCAGTTATACCAATTAAAACTTCAACAACATGTTATTACAGAAGATGCACTTTCTGCACTCATTATACTAAAACCAATTATTATGAATATCCTTTAGACTTAATCAAAAAAACAATAATCAACTCAAAGCAAAAATACTTTTTCTTAATTGATGATATGGTTCCAGTTAAAAGATTATTGAAGATAGCAGAAGTAGTTAAGCCATTAAATATAAATTGGACCTGTCAGCTAAGACCTACAAAAGATTTAGATTATGAAACATTGAAAAAACTCAGAGAATCTGGATTAACTCTGCTAATGTGGGGTGTTGAGTCTGGAAATGACAGAATATTAAGATTAATTAACAAAGGAACCAATAAGAAAGACATAGAAAAAGTTCTTGAAAACAGCAATAAAGCAGGAATAAAAAATATTGCTTACATGCTTTTTGGATTTCCAACTGAAACCAAAGAGGAATTCCTGGAAACAATTATATTTTTAAAAAATAATAATAAAAATATCGATTTAGTCTCATCTTCAATCTTTGGCCTGCAAAAAGACACAGTTATTTACAATAATCCTGAAAAGTTTGGTATAAAAAAAATAATTGAGGAAGAAAGAACAGTTTTAGCACCAAAAATTAGCTATGAAGTAAAAAAAGGATTAACACAAAAGCAAGCAGCTAAACTAAGAGAAAATTACAAAAAAACAATAGAGAATATTAACAAATATCCTAAGACAATGAATTTCTTCAGAGAACACATGTTTTGCACAATAAGGAAAGTATTTTAAACTTTCTTATTTATTATCCATAGTTATGCATCGTGTTCAGAAATTATTAAGCAACTATGGTTATTGTTCCAGAAGAAAAGCAGAAGAATTAATCATACAAGGAAGAGTTAAAGTAAATTCTAAATTAATAACTATTGGAGATAAAGCTTCTGAAGATGATAAAATTTATGTAGATAATAAATTAGTCAATAAAGAAAATAAAGTATATATGATTTTCAACAAACCAGTGGGATGCGTAACTGCTTTAAAAGACCCTCACTACAAAACAATAATGCACTATATCAATATCAAGGAAAGAGTCTTTCCAATAGGAAGGCTTGATTTCAACACTTCAGGATTATTAATCCTTACTAATGATGGGGACTTTGCAAATAAGATAATGCATCCAAGGTATGAGATAAAGAAAACATATCGGGTTGAGGTAAATATACCTATAACAGAAGATTCAATAAGGAACATAGAAAAAGGAATTTTTTTAGAAGATGGAAAAACTTCTCCTGCAAAAGTCAAAAAAAAATTACAAAGAGTAATAGAAATTACAATTCATGAAGGAAAAAATAGAATCATAAGAAGAATGATGAAGAAGTTAAGGTATAATGTTAGGTATCTGGAAAGAATAAAAATAGGAAATCTTGGATTAAACGGATTGAAGCCAGGAAAATACAGGATTTTAGATAATAAGGAGAAAGACAGTATATTTGAACACAACATTTAAATAAAACCAATTCTAAAATTATTCCAAAGAGGTGAACTAATGGAGATTTCAGTGATAGCTTCAGGAAGTAATGGAAACTGCTGCTTAATAGAAGACAAATCTAATGTCTTGATAGATGTGGGGAAAAGTGGCAGAGAAATTACTTATCGTATGGAACAATTAGGAAAAAATTTAGAGGATGTACAAGCAATTATTCTAACACATGCTCATCATGATCATATTACAGGAGCAGGAGTATTGTCAAGAAGATATGATATTCCAATCTATATGGCAAAAGGTTTTCCAAAAGAAAAGCTTGGCCAAATACAAAGCAAAATATTTAATCCAAATAAAGAATTCAAAATAGGTTCATTAAAGATAAAACCTATTCCTACCTCTCATAATGTCAATAGCTGTGGTTTTGTTATAAACAAATTTGGTATTTTCACAGATACTGGCGTTGTTACAAAACAGATGGAATCAGTTATCCCAAAACTCAATAGCCTGCTTATTGAAAGCAATCATGATATTGATATGGTTATAAATGGATCCTATCCAGCTTTCTTAAAAAAATGGATACTATCTGAACAAGGACATCTAAGTAATATTGATGCAAGTTCCCTTATTCAGACTAAAGGAAAAAATCTTTCTTTAGTTCTTTTAGGTCATTTATCTGGAAACAATAACACACCAGAAGTTGCAAAAAACACTTTCGAGACTTTAGTCAAAAGAAAGATAGAATATGAAATTTGTTCTAGAGACAGCTTAACAGGAACATGGTCTTTCTAAGATGGCTGAGTTCAATCCTGATGGAAGCCTTAAACTCCCAGAGAGTATTATAAGAAATAAAGATAGAAAAAAAATAAAACTACAAAGAGAAAGATGCATTCTTATCAAAAAAGAAATAGTCAGTGACAGAACCCCTAAAAAATGTAATCTCCATATAAAACTCTCAGAGAAATTTACAGATAATAGTTTCATAAAAAATATACATCACTATTTCAGTAATAATTCAGAAGTGCCTTCAAAGCTCATCAAGTTAAATGATAAGGAGTTTGATGTGGCAATAGGAACTTGTTTTTCACGATGTAAGGATTGTACTTCCTTAATCAATAGATACAGGGAACATCTGGATGGAAATGTTATTGAAGAAAAAGGCAGCTGTTCTTTTGAAGGAATAAAACGCTCTTTTTCCTATGAAGACTATTTTGAATAAACACCTTTTTAAATAAGCTCTTCTAACCGCCCTATATGAAGAAAGGATATTGGATTACAGTTAAAGATATAATAAGAAAGAGCGATATAGTCTTGGAAATATTAGATGCACGCCTTCCAGAATTGACAAGAATAAGGAAAATGGAAGAATACGCTTCTTTCTACAAAAAGCCAGTTATACTTGTAATAAATAAAGCAGATATTGTTTCTGGAACTACAATTAAAAATATAAAGAAACAATATCAAAATTCTGATTATGTTATAGTCTCAACTAAATTGTCAAAAGGCATAACTGATCTGATAAAAAAAATAAAAATAAAAACAAAAATTGAAAATATCAGGGTAGCAGTTATAGGGTACCCTAACACAGGAAAAAGTTCAGTGATAAACAGGCTTTCCAAAGGTGGAAGAGCACGTACAAGTTCTGAATCAGGATTCACCAAAGGATCTCAGTTAATTGCAGGAAAAGCCAACCTTAGATTGTTTGACACTCCTGGAGTTGTTCCTTTCAGGGAAAGAGATGAAGTAAGGCTTGGCTTGGTTTCTGGAATAAGCCCTTTTAAATTAAAGGACCCTGATATTGTTGCTTATAAATTAATAAAAATATTTATGAGAACCAATCCTTTTGCACTTGAGATAGCATATGGTATCAAAGCAAGTTCAGAAGATTTCTTGATTGAATTCGGAAGAAAAAATAATATGCTGATAAAAGGCGGAATTATTGATGAAAAAAGAGCAGCTATACAACTGCTTAATGACTGGCACAAAGGCAAGATAAAGCTTTAAAACAAAAAGAAATTTAAATAACAAGATATTTCTAAATAATATTAGCTTAGTTGGGGGGATGAATATGTCTAATAATTTTATAAGTGAAGAAGTTGTAAAACTAAAGGAAAAGATAAGAGTTCTCGAATCATCTACAGATGAAGAAGCTTATTTTAAGAAAAGAAGTGAAACAACAATAAGAAAAAGAGAAGAGCAGATGAAAAATGCTAAAAACCAAGCATTTGACACAGTAGCATTATGGGGTTTATATGGAAAAGAAGATATGATGCGATATAAATCATTAACATTGCCTTTGTTTATGACAACTGCAGGCGGCTCTTATGACAGCTTAGTAGATGGAGCTTTGCTTTTATCCTATCAAACAACTAATGATCCTAATAAGATATACACCAGGATAGATAATATCAATCCAGATCATTTAGCCTGGAAATTTGCTGCTTTAGAAGGAATCGGTATTCCAGAACTAACACAAGGACTTTGCACATCTTCTGGTATGTCTGCAATTATGGCAGCAACAATGGCTTTTCTAAAACCAGGAGATAATTTTGTTTCCTCTAGCCATGTTTACGGAGGCACGCAACAATTATTTGATGTAACTTATCCAAAATCTGGATGGAATGTAAAATGGGTAAATCAACCATGGGATTTAGAAGAATGGAAGAACACAATAGATGAAAAAACCAAATTTTTGTTTGTAGAGTTTCCTAGCAACCCAACACTGTTTGTAGCTGATATTCCTGCTTTAGCAGAAATAACTCATCAAAATAATATTCCGCTTATTATTGATTCAACTGTAGCTTCAACAGCTTTAACAAGACCATTAGAACATGGCGCTGATATAGTTATACATTCTACATCAAAAGTTTCTAATGGCAGTTGCAGAGCTATAGGTGGAGTTATTGTTGCAAAAACAAAAATTGTAACAAAAGATGCTGATCTTCAGGAAGATTTTGTAAATAAATTAAAAGGAGGCCATTTTAGGAACTTAGGGCCTTGTCTTTCACCTTTTAATTCAATGCTGATTTGGGATGAGATAGGCACTTTAAGAATAAGAATTGAACAGCATTGTAAGAATGCTTTAAAGATTGCTAAATTTTTAGAAAACCACCCAATGATTGAGTCAGTAAACTATCCTGGTTTAGAATCCCATCCTCAGCATGAAATCGCAAAAAAATTAATGAAATTGCCTGATGGAACTAATGGCTATGGATATTTAATGTCTTTTAACATAAAGGGTGGATTAGAAGCAGCTAAAAAATTTGCACAAGCTTTTGATTTTGGTGCACATGTAACACACTTAGGAGGAAGCTATACTGTGTGGGTTCATAATGCCACTACAACACACGCTCAAATGAGTTCTGAAGATAGAAAAAAAAGAGGCATTGCTGACAACATGATAAGATACTCAGTTGGCCTTGAAGGAGCAGATGATGCAATCAAAGCCCTGGATAAAGCATTAGACCAAATAAAACAATAAACTATTTAAACAATAAAGAAAAAACAAACAGTTCTAATGCCTCTGTAGCATAGTAGCCATTGCGTTAGGTTATGACATTTGTCATAATCCGCGAAGCCTTGGTATTATGTATGACCAATAAGGCAAAGGTCGGGAGTGCAAATCTCCCCAGAGGCTTATTACTTTTTTTAAAACAATAAACTATTTAAACAAAACATTATTTCTTCAGATTAATGGGCCTGTGGTCTAGTGGCTATGACATCGCCTCGACATTTAGCTTTGCTAATTGAACTGGCGAAGATCAGGGGTTCAAATATCCCAGAGGGAGACCACAAATCTCCTTCGAAGATTTGAAAGTCCCTTCGGGCCCATTTTACAATAAAGTTTATATAGTTCAAAATATAAAAAAGAGATGAAGATGTTAAAAACATATACAAAGTATGTTTTCTTAGTAATTTTTCTGATATTGTTATATGTATGTTTCCTTATACTTAAACCATTTATTCCAGCTATTTTAACATCTGTCCTAGTAGCCTATATCTTTTATCCATTATACAAAGGATTATACAAAAAAACAAAAAGGAAAGCTCTCAGCTCATTTATAATCACTCTATTGATAATATTACTTGTAACAATACCAATGTTCTTCATCTTAAATGCTATAGTAAAAGAAGCATATTCTGCATACGGAACAATAACAACAGTCATGGAAAAAGGAAATAAATTAGATGTTGACTGTGAAACAGGAACATTATGCAATGTCTTAAACACAGTGAGAGACCTAACAAACAATCCAAAACTACAATTTTATATTCAAGACACAATACAAAGCGCTACTACATTTATTTCAAGAAATGTTTCTAACTTCATATTTTCTGCTCCAAGAAGAATCCTTGATATATTTATAATGTTCTTTTTAATTTTTTATTTGTTTAAAGATGGAGAAAAATTTATTGATAAAATAAAATGTCTACTTCCATTAAAACCAGCTCATAGAAAAAGAATAATTGATCAGTTCAAGCACATAATTTATGCAGTTATCTATGGCTATATACTTATGGCTGTTATCCAAGGATTAGTTGCAATGCTAGGCTTCTTTATTTTCAAAGTACCTAACCCAATACTATGGGGAATAGCAACAATGATAGCAGCATTGCTCCCATTTATAGGAACAACACTTGTATGGTTACCAATAGGTACATATTTTATTTTAAGCGGATATATGCAGGGAACTGGTGGCTTGATATGGAAAGGTGTTTTAATAATATTATATGGATTTCTAATTATTAGTTCTGTAGATAACATAATAAGACCAAAATTCATTAGTGTGACAGCTAAAATCCACCCAGTAATTGCTTTATTGGGTGTAGTGGGCGGATTATTTTTTTTTGGTTTTGTTGGAATATTTGTAGGGCCTTTACTAATAGCACTACTACTGACTTTTATTGACATATACATCAAAGAGAACACTAAACGCGTTTGTTAAAATGAA
>CAZSMA010000058.1:0-9202 GCA_964608065.1 uncultured Methanosarcinales archaeon | reverse complement strand
AGTTCCTTTTTAGTTCGAGTGATTTGAAAGATAAGTTTAAGGTGTTGTGGGGTTAATTATCTTTAAAATATAAAGCCAACTCGTATTTATCATAAACTTTCCTCATAGCTTCAACTTCTTTTTTAAAACCAAATTTTTCTTTTGCAAAAGAATCCGTTTTTTCTTCACTTTCAACATATTTTTCCCAAGCCTCATTTAATCTTCCTATATCTTTCTTATCCTTGAGATGAAGTGAATATTCTTTTTTTATTCTCTCTGCCTTTCTAAATTGTCCTGTTTTCCTAACTGCCATCTCTATTGCCTTTAATTTAAAAACATGCATCATCTCAAAATATTCTTTAGAAACCCCTTTTGTCCAATAATGCGCAAATTCGTGGGCGATAGCTCCAATAAATTCCTTTCCAGTTAGGAGTTCAAATTGACCAGAGAGTATCTGTATTTGACACGATGTTTTCTCGGGAGATAATAAATCAACGAAAAAACTTTTTCCAGAACTTTCTACATTAATTAATTCAAATTTATATTTCTTTGGTAATCCTTCAATTGTTTTTAGAACTATTTCTTTTACTTTTTCTTCGTTCATTTTCATGTTTGTCCTTTTCTCTATACAACCAACTCATAGCTATCTGTTGAATTCTTACTAATTCTATAATTTTTTTAATTCCCCAACCCATTACTAAAATAGTTACTACTACAAGAGATTTAGCGATAAAAATAAGATATTCTGGGGCATTATCTGAAATCAAAATGTTAGAGAAACCCACAGCCAGTAAGATAGTTAAAGATATTCCCATCACCCATTTCGGTGTTTGTAAATCTCTATCATATTTAAATTTAGCAAGTTCAACTATATTCCCCACATTTTCAAAATCTTTTCTACTCTCTTTCAAATCATTAAACCATTTTTCTTTTGGTTCTTCGAATCCCATAAAAAACTCATGATTATCTCATTTATAAATATCGTTTATGAAAGAGAAAACTATAAAATTACATAATTCTTGGGGGATTTATGAATAGAAAATTACTTATCAAAACTTTAGAATTATTAGAAGAAACCTACCCTCAATGTTACCACGCAGGAAGATTAATAAAAAAACTTGGATTATCCTCTTATGATGGCGAGTTTTTTCAGATTATTAAATATTTGAAAGGGCAAGGAAAAATAATTGTAGGATATGATATTCCAGATAATAGTAATCGTGAAATATTACAACAAAATGATGAGGTTTCAATAATCCCTGAAGGAATAGATTTCTTAAATGAACTAAGATTAATAAACACAAGAGAAAATCTAAATTGGTGGCTTGTTACTGCAACAATTATTATAGCAATATCAACCCTAACTAATGTACTCTTATTTGCTTTAAAATAAAATGGGATGGAATTACTCTAATCCAATTTATATGTATCCAAGAAGAAAAAAGAGAAATCAGTGTAATAAATGCAAATATAAATTAGGAAATCTTTGTTATCAAAGAAAATATCAAGATTACAATTATGCAGAATTAGAGGGGACTACAAAAAGGAATTGTAAGTATTTTAAAGAAAAACAAAAGAATCCTTCCTTAAGAAGAAAAGAAATAGAAAAACTAAGACCCTCTTTTGAGGAAATAAAAAAAATTAAATCACCTAAAAAAGGTAAAATGAAAAAACAAAATAATAAACCCAATTCAATTTTTTCTTAGAGTATAAAAGATTGTAGCATTCTTTTTATTTCCTTCAATTCTCTCTTTTACTAAATTAAGAAACTTCAATAATTCTAATGCTCTTTTGGTCGTATTCCATCTTGTGTCTATCTTTTTTGAAATTTGATTTATTGAAAATTCTTTAGTCTTATTGTTCTTCAAAAAAGTAAAAATTAACTTTGTTATTTCAACGATTTCCCTTCTTTTTTGCATAGTCTTAGATAGGACGAAATGTTTAAATAGAGGTTTGGCTTACATAAGATAAACCTAAAATGATAAAGAATAAATGGCGAGAGTTTGGTTGGTGGTTGAATTGCAAAGGACTGATTAATTTCAACTTTTTTAAGAGAATTTTCTACAATGAATAAGATTAGAGTTAAACTAACAAAAGAAAATAATAAGTAAAAAACAAATATATTTATATTAATAAAAATCCCTAATAATAAGATGGCAAAAAAGAAAACTATATTGTTTATTGTTTCATTGCTTTTATTGAGCAATCTTGTTCTCGCACTACAATATCCTTATAATCAAAAAATACCGATTATAGATAATGAAGAATCTATAGGATATGTTAAATCTTATCAAAAAAATATTCTTGGAATAGATTATGCTTATTTAGAATGGCAAAGGTATGGATTTCCAATTGCATATAGTTTTCCAATTGCTTTAGTAAAAGGAACAACAACAGCTTTGCCTTTTGGAATTGAAGGAGAATTATTAAGGGTTAAAATTGGTGAGATTACTTCTTCTTATGTTGAACTTACAATAGATCAATCTGATATAATAACTGAATTGGATAATTTAGATGAAACCTTGCCAGCAAATATTGAGGCAATAGTAGAGGATATTGAAATTAAAACAGAACCGATAATAGATGATATTAATTTGCGGATTGAAAAAGTAATTAATAGAAATTATCACTCTTCTCTTCATATTATTGATGTTTCTAATTCCAAACTTATAGAAATGAGCCAAAAAATAAAAAATAAGGAGTCTGAATTAGCAGAAGAAATTGCTGATAGTGTTATTTATTCTGTGCTTAATGCTTTTGTTTTACCTAGTTCTGGAATTGGCTATCAAGTTTTTATTAATCAGATTCCAAGTCAAATAAGACATGATATTACAACATTTCTTTATAATATAGAATACACTCAAGATAGTGGAAGTGAAAGCAGTTTTGCTGATAAAGGAATAACTACACTTTATATTGGAAATCCAAATGAAAATAAAATAAGTGCTCAGTTTAATAATCAGTTAAAAAATTCTGGTTTGCCTTATTTTGAAGATAACAAGATAATTGGAAAAAGAACTTATTCTTCATCAGATGTTGGAATTATTGCGGCAATACCTGAAGAAAAATATTGGGATGAAAATACTTTGCAGAATAGATGGGATGCTGATAGAATAAGGTTGTATAAAACTCAAATTGCGGGGGTTGGGGATGAAGGATTAGAAACTGCGGTTTTATGGTATAATGACCAGTTAGAATTAGCAAAGGATTCTATTTCCAGTGCTGTCAGATTAGCTGGGGGAATAGATAGTGAATCAGGAATAGAAATGAGTGAAATACTTTTTGAATTAAAGAAAAATGTTGATGCAAATCCAAAGTCAAGTATAGGATTTGCTACAATTGCTCAGGGATGGATTTTAACAGGTATTAGTAGTTTGCAAGAATCAGACTTTGATAAAATTGATTCTTTAGGTTATGTTGTTATAGTTCAAAAACAAGGAAATAGTTATAGAGTTTTGGAAACTCATAGCATTGTTGGAGATAAAAAGAATTATTTTTTAGAAGAATATCAAGAGATTATAGAACAGAGTTTTGAAGAATTATCTGATGAAGTAGTAAATGGATTAGATAGTTCAACCAATAAAGAAAGTGATGGAAATAAAATAACTGGGAAAGTTATTGATGAATCTTTAAATTCACAAAAAGGAGAAATTAGCGAGGGGAATTCTGTAGTCAGTTTTATTAAGAAAATTTGGGGGTGGCTTTTTGGATGAAATCTAAATGGAAGGGGGCTTTGATTGGAGGGATTGTTGGGGTTTTAGTAGGTATCTTTTTAATATATCTCCCAAGTCTTTTTCCGTCAGGAAACTTTTTTTGTGGATTAGAACACTTAAATCTACTTGAATATTTATTATGCAAGTTTGATATTATAGCAAGGATTACATGTGGTAATTGTATAAATGCATTTGAGGGGATTATTTATTTTGTAACCAGACCCCTCTATGGTTTGATTATAGGAGCATTAATTGGATATAAGTTAAAGAAAAAATGAAAAATAAATTAATAACAATAGGAATAGTGACTATCTTTTTAATTTCAATAGTCCTTGCTATGACAAATGGAATTAATCAAACAAATTTAATATTAGGAAATACTACAATATTAAGTACATTCCCCCTTGACAATATTCTTGATGAAAAAATTGATATTATAGTTAATTTTAAAGAAGAAATTAATAAAAATCTTTTGGAGGATAATAATGTTGAAATTATGGATAATTTGGAATCTATTGGGGTCTCGGTAGTTAAAGCTTCTGCAAAAGCAATTGAAGAAATTCAGAAAAATACTGATGTAGAATTAGTAGAATTAGATGTGGATTTAGAATTATTTGGAGAAGGGGATGTAATTAGTTTAAATGAACAGATTATTCCTTGGGGTATTGAAAAAATAAAAGCACCTATCGTTTGGGACAAAACAACTGGGAAAAATATTAAAATTGCAGTTATTGATAGCGGAGTTAATAAAAATCATTTAGATTTATTTGAAAATGTTAGGGAAGGAGTTTCTTTTATTGAAGATACTAATTATTGGGATGATGATTTAGGTCATGGGACTTCTGTTGCAGGAGTTATTTCAGCGTTAGATAATGGTATTGGAGTTGTTGGAGTGGCACCAGAATCTGAAATATATTCTATTAAAGTTATAGGGTCTTTAGGAGGAAAATTAAGTGATTTTCTTCAAGGGATTCAATGGGCTATTGATAATGATATAGATATTATTGTTATGAGCTTGGGAATTTCAGTAGACAGCCCTTCTTTAAGAAAAATTGTTGATGAAGCTTATTTAGAAGGAATTATTTTAGTTGCAGCATCTGGAAAAGATAATCAAATTTACTATCCTGCAAAATACTCAAGTGTGATTGCTGTTGGTTCAATCAATGAAGACAATGAATTAACTAATGAGAATGGTGTTGGGGAAGAATTAGAATTTGTTGCTCCAGGACAAAACATAATCTCTACAGATATTGAGGAGTATAGAATTTTTGAGGGGGCATCCATGTCTGCTCCTCATGTTGCAGGAGTTCTCGCATTATTAAAAGAGAATAATCCTTCTTTAAGTGTTAATGAATTAAGAGCAAAATTACAGAGAGATGCAATTGATTTGGGAGAAAAGGGTAAGGATAATTATTTTGGATATGGTCTTGTTAGTGTTAGTTTAGAAGAAGAAAATCTTGATGCTATCATTCAAATTGTTTTTCCTGAAGAAATAAATGAAACAAAAAAAGAAGAATATGAAATAAATCCTGTAAAAATAGAAATTATTAAAATTGATGCAGATAAAGAGATTATTGTACAAACTTTATTTTATGATGGTAATGGAGGAACTCAAAATATTTCTGTTGAAACAGGAGAATATCGGGTTACTCAATATTTTGATGATGAGATATATAGTAATGAGTATATTGTTAATGAAGGAGATATTGTTGTTGTGTCTCTGCATAAAGTTAATCCCCCAGTTCATCAATGGATAGCATATCAAGCCTCGTTTATTTGGAGTGATATTCCAGAAGAAATTACAGATTACATAGATAATTATCCTTCTTCTGTTTGGGATAATGGGGAAGATCCTTATTTAGATGCAAATGGATCTGGTTATCAACCAGAATTAAATGCTTATGAAGGAATACTTATCGGTGCTGGCGAAGAGGATGAAGATGAAACAGACCCTATTGACTGCGGAGGATCATTTTATCCTTATACTAAACCTTTTTGCTGGCATTTCTGGAATCCAGATATGCCTCAAGATGGAGATTATAATTATGGTTGGACAGATAACCTTTATGGTAATCAATATGGAAGTAGTTATACAAAAGCACAATATTTGTGGGATAATAAAATAGTATCTCTCTATAATTCTGGTAATGAAGACGAAGCTTATTATTGGTTGGGGAGAGTGGCTCATCTTTTAACAGATGCATCTGTTCCAGCACATGTGCATGATGACACTCACGCTGTTGATGATGATGAATATGAAGATTTCTTTGAAGAACCAGATTATACTAATGCTTGGAATGATGGATTATCAAATTGGAAACACTTTGCAGGTTTAGATTATGTGGGACAACAATACAACTATGAAAATATAGATTTGCCTACTGGTGTCAAAACTAACCCTTCTAATTTGTTCAAATTATTTTATTATACTGCTCAAAAAACACAATATTATGCTAGCGATGATGTTACTGGAAATTCTATCTATAAAAAAGAAATTGGTTCTTCATCCTATCCGTTTTCACCTTCTTTATGGCAAGGAGAATTTGTTACTATTTTTTCTGATCCAGCTGATTTGGAAAATGGTTGGGGCTTAGGAAATCTCCCAAATTTAAAAAAAGAATCAGAAGCGTTAATGCCTCATGCAATGAAAGCAGTAGCAGGACTTTATAGGTTATTTTGGGCATCAGTAGATGCAGATGGAGACAATGTTAATAATCTTTATGATAACTGTTGGGAATTATCTAATTCAAATCAAGCAAATAATGATGGAGATTCTGAAGGAGATGTTTGTGATTCAGACGATGATAATGATGGAGTTAATGATAATAGTGATTCTTGCATATTGATTTATGGAACTTTTTGTCATGGCTGTTCCGAACCTTCCTGTTCTGAAGGATATGAATCTTTTTGCCCAACATCTGGAGCTCCAATTTGCAAATGTGTTCCAAATTTAGTTAATATTTCTTATGATGGTTGGCAAGAGATTTCTTGTTTAATAAATGATAAGCTGAATCAAAGCAAAATGATAATTCAGTATGACTCTAATAATTGTGGAACTTTTGAAAACCAAACTTTTTATGAGTATCAACAAATAGAATATTGTGATTATTGCATCCCACAACCTCTAATTGTAAACGAAAATAGCATAACTACAAGGTTAGAATTAGGAGAAAGTTTTCTTGATGGATTTCCAGAAACAATTACTAATAATGAATTATATAATCTATTAGATGATGGGGTTTTTATTGATAATAAGAGCAATGAATTTAATTATAATCAAAAAATAGACTTAGAAGACAATACTCTAAAAATGTTTGATGACGACGATTATAAAAAAGATAGCCCAACTATTGGGTTGAGGATTACAAGTGGAGCTCATGTATTAAACTATACACTAGATTTTACTGATGAACCTGGATGGGCTGATTTAAGTTCAACAAATATTGAAATAATGGGTAAAGAATATTCTATATTGAGTTCAAATTTTGCTACAAAGGAATTAATTCTATTAGATTCTCTTACGGAAGATGAGTTAATCTTTAAACATGCTATAGATGTGGAAATCAATGGTGAATTTGTATCAAACATGAAAACATACTTTACAACTACAAGTTTATCAACTCCCACAATTAGCAAAATTGTAATTGAATGGAAAGCAGGTGATGAATTATTTGTAACCCCAGATAGTGAAGTTACAATGCCAGGATTTGAAACTATTAAATTATCTTTTGCAGGAATGTTATACCCATCTGAAGAAGTGATAACTATGAAAGGGGCAAGTGCTACCCATGTGATACTTGAAAATTTTCCTTTAAAAGATAGCACAGAAAATATAAGTCTTGTTTACGGAGATAGCACAACTTTTACTGGAATTGGTAAAGATGCAATTCATTTATTAAGAACTTCAAATGAAACTTCAATAATATTTGACAAAGATATAGATGATTATTTTGTGGCATCTTTTAATGATGGAACTACTGCAGAATCTTATTTGATGAGAGCTACTGATTTTGGGCAGGTAGGCATAACTACTGCTAATAGAACAGATATTCAATACAAGAAAGATGGTGTTTGGACAACAATCAAAGATGATGCAAAAATAGCTGACGTTGTTACAATAGGGAATGTGCAATTAGCTATTGGTGCAATTAAAAGATCAGCTGAAAACACAGTTGTTTTAACTGCAGGAACAAGTTGTTCGTTCAATACACTTTATTCAAAAGAAGGATTGCGAGTATATTTGCCTTGGACTGATAATACAAATGCGAGTGGTGTAGCGGGAGCATTTTGGGATAGTACTAATCAGACTATATTTAATATTGTTTTTTCAGAAGAAGATAAAGATGGCAATACTGGTAAAGGAAAAAATATCACTGCTGTTCTTGGTTGGAATTCAGCTTCAACTCCAGAAGCTTATGTGGTTGATGTAGAAGGAGAATCTGTAACATTTACAGAGGAGGGGGAAAATACTAAAAATTGGGTAAGTTATGTATATTCATCACTTGCAACAAAATTGATATTGGACAAAAGTGGAGACCAATATGAACTTACTTTAGTTTATCATGGTGGAGAGTCTCTTGGAGAGTTAACTATTGGTTCTATTGATAATAACAGTGGGTGGTCAGAATGGATTAATCAAACAACTTGTTTATCTGGAAATTCTTACATACAAAATAGAAGCAAAGTAGAGTATGATTCTAATTATGAATCTTGTTATGTTGTGACTGGTTTATCTTCAGACTTATGGAATAACGGAGAGAATAATACTTTTTGGGATTTTCAAAACATATCTTGCGATTTCTGTTTACCAGAATGGGTAGAAGTTCAAATCTGTGATGATGACGACTCTTTATCTATGTTATTTAATGATACGAGTAATTGTTATGCCTTAACAAATTTAACTTCAGATTTAGAAAATAAACCAAATGATACAATTTCTTATCTTTCATGTGATTATGATGATGATGGATTTATAGGAAATATTTCAGATATAAACACAACTTTAGAAAACATAAAAATTACAAAAGAGATTAATGAAACTTTAATAAAACTTAATGAAAATAATGAATCTCTTATAGAATTTGAATTTAATTTAACAGATGAAAATATTAATTTAGCTAATTTATTTATAGAAAAACAATCAAATGAGAGTACATTTGCTTATATGATAATTAAAGGATTAGATTTAACTTCTCAAAATCAAACAAAAACAGTTTATTTAGATAAGGTATTGGGAGGAAGTGGGCTTTGTATAAAAGATGAAGAATTATTATCAATCAGCGAGATTTCTGAGAGTTGTACAGGGGAAAATGAAACTTGGATTGTATGTCCTAATACAGATAGAGATTATATTTGTGAATTAGTAAATAATGATACTCAATATAAGATTTCTGGTTTAAGGCATTCTGGAATAAAAGAACAAGGAACTTATTGTGGAGATGGTATTTGTAATGGCGGTACCTGGTAACAGGTTTTAAGAGTCTTCTGTAAAAATCAAATTTTATCCTTAA
>CAZSMA010000057.1:0-9518 GCA_964608065.1 uncultured Methanosarcinales archaeon | reverse complement strand
TGCTTATATGAAGAAAGTATATCCTTTAAGGACAAGTGAGATAAGGGAGATGTATATTGAGAAAGATAAAAAACAAACAGTGAAAGAAGATGTAAAGGAAGCACCAAAAGAAGTTAAAGAAGAAAAAACAGAAATAAAAAAAGAAGTTAAAGAAAAACCAAAGGAAGAAAAGAAACCAGAAGTCAAAGAAGAAAAACCAGTAGAAAAGAAAGAAGTGAAAAAAGAAGAAGTTAAAGAAGAAAAACCTAAAAAAGAAGAAGTTTCTAAAGAAGTTAAGGAAGATAAGTCTGAGTAAAATAAAATAAAAAAAAAAAAATAGATGAGTTCTTTTTATTACTTGATTATAAAAAACACCTAATTATATATTCAAAACAAAACATTTAAATATAAGTTATACTATATAAGTATACATTAATGTATACTACTATCTAAAATGGATACAAAAAAATCAATAGAATGGTTGGAAAAATATGACCTAACAAAATTTGGTAAACAGAACCATTTCTATTTAGAAAAAATATTCAAGCAATGCCTGGATGTTAAAGACGAAAACATTTTAATAATTGGAGATACAGGACTTGAAGGACAGAATATTTCCTGTGTATTAAGCTATGCATATTATCTTGCAGCTAAGAAATTAAAGCTTAATGCAGAGATGGTTTTACAAAAACAAAGGACAAGAGGACAGGAAGCTGGCAATGGTGTAATCACAGGTTTAGAAAATTTAAAAAAAAAAAGTGTTATAATACTGAATGTTTCTGATAAGCTTGGAAGCTTAAGACAGATTGGAAAAAGTTTTAGAAAGTTTTGCGTAAATAATAGACATAGGTTTGTTTCTGCAACAGGTTTAGGTTATTTGCCTACAGAAAAAATATCAGAAGTTATTGATGCTTTGAATATTGATTATACTGATTTAAGAAAAAAACAACAGGAAATAAAAAAAAAAATTGATAAAGCAAAAAAAATGAGAATAACAACATTAACAGGAACAGATTTAACTATTGATATAAAAGATGTTAACGCAATCTCTGCAGATGGTTGTTATAATAAACCTGGAACTGGAGGCAATTTACCAGCAGGAGAAGTTTATCTGGCTCCAAAAAATGTTAATGGTGTTGTTTTTATAGATGCAAGCAGCAGGAACAGGTTTAATACAAGACTGATAAGAAAACCTATTAAAATGGTTGTAGAAAATGGTTTTGTTACTTCTATAGAAGATGGTCATAAAGCAGCTTTATTGAAGAAAACTCTTGAATGGGCTGAATCAAAAGCTAAATATCCTGAAAGAATAAGAAAAGTAGCTGAATTTGGCATTGGTGTCAATCCTTTTGCTAAAGTGATAGGAACTACAATTGTAGATGAGAAAGCATTAGGAACAGCGCATATTGCTATTGGTTCTAATTATTGGTTTGGCGGCAGCAATAAGACTATAGTTCACTTAGATCAGGTCTTTAGAAATCCTAGAATAGAATTAGATGGAAAAGTTTTGAAGGTTTAGAATATTTGGTGTGAAATACCTATTCTTTTCATGAAATTATCATTGTTCATTTCTGCTATATTATCAGCAATTCTTACCATTTCTGTATAGTCTCTTAATCTGTCTCCACCATTACCCTCTTTCTTTAACAAATATCTCTGGAATGAAGTAGCAATTGCAGCATACTCTGTAAATAATTTTAATTGATTTTTTTCAGTAAACTCTAATTTCTTTATATATTCATATCCTCTAATAAGTTCACTTGCTTTTTCAAAGTTTATTCGATCATTTTCAATACAGTTACCAACAATAGCCATTCCAATGTCAAAAATTAAGTAGTAATTACATGCTTCTTCAAAATCAATTATTCCTTCTATCTTATCATTAAACCATATGATGTTATCCCAAAAAAAGTCTCCATGAATTAGACCTTTTGGAATGCCCTTCTCAATGGAAGAGTATAATTTACTTTCTTTTTCTTTTAACCAACTTGTATATCCATCAGATTCTTTGACGTTATTATACTGTTCAAGACCATACATATGTTCTTTTGGAGCACGATTTCTTGGTTCTATTTTATGTAATTGGGCAAGTATTTTTCCAACTTTAAACAATTTTCTTTCATCCATGTCTTCAATGACATCTCCTTCAATATACTCTTTCATAATGACAATATAATCGTTAATATGGAAATCAATATTTTTAATAGTTTGAATTATTTTAGAACACTTAGAGAACCCTTTTTCTGATAAATCAATCAGTGAAGCTAGCATATCGACTATTTCTGAATATTTTTTTGTGTTAAAAACAGTCATTACATATTTATTTGTATCACTTTGCACAAGATAATTTTCATTAACCTGTCCTCCTTCCATAAGTTTGCAATCTATAACTGTTCCTATGTCAAAGTTTTGTGCTAAATCGCACATTTTTGTATCCAGGTCTTCTCCAGTTGACGCCCCCATTTTCAAGGTTCTAATTACAATCTAGTTTAAAAAGATTTCCAATAGCTTTAAATATAATTTAGAATTAAACAGAAATTCTATGTATCTTAATCCGCAAGGTCATAAGCAGATAAAGATTGGAAGTATTGTAACATCTAAAAAAGAAATGAATGATTTGTTTAAAGCATGGTTAGCTATAAGCTTAGCTTTCGCTATTGTTCTGGGAGGATTTAGTTTTTCAATAAACTTTGTTATAATTTTTATGATAGCAGCGTTGACTGTTGGGACTGGTTTTATAGTCCATGAATTAGGACATAAACTAGTTGCTCAGCATTATGGATGTTTTGCTGAGTTCAGAGCTTTTAACATGATGTTATGGCTGGCTGTAATTATGTCTTTTTTTGGATTTGTTTTTGCAGCTCCAGGAGCTGTTATGATATCAGGGCCTGTTGGTGTTAGAAGGAATGGAAAGATTTCAATGGCAGGACCTTTAGTGAATTTAGTATTTGCTTTATGTTTCTTAGCTTTGTTGTTAATACCTGTAATAGGATTATTGAAAACATTAGCTGGTTATGGTTTTTTAATAAATACGTGGTTAGGATTGTTTAATTTACTTCCATTTGGCAATTTTGATGGGAAGAAGATTTTAGCATGGAATAAGGTTGTTTATGGGGTTATGGCAGGAGTTGCATTTGTTTTGATGGCTGTCCAGGGTTATGTGAGATGATAATGAGTTCTAAGGCAAATTTGGGTCGAGCGAAACTAGGACGGAGACCTTTAGAGTAGGAGCCTAGTTGAGAGAGCCGTTAAATCCTTGTTAAACTCGGAGACCCTACGAAGTGTGGGAAAACTGCGTCCGCAGAGTTTTTTCGTCGCCGAAAATTCCATTGATACCGTAGTTTTTACTTACTTTACTATAAATTACTGCGAAGCAGACTAAATGTCCGTAGGGCAAGGGGGAGTTCCGTTCTATAAAAAAGCATAATTTATAAATAAGTAGATATTTATAGATTAAGAAGAGGTGATAAATAGTAATAAATAAACCTCTTGAAAATTCTTGAGGTTTGGAGGAGTTAAAATGAATTTAGATGCTATTGTGTTGGTAAAACCTGAAGCTTATGAAAGGATGGACAAGTCAGCAGCAGAAGGATATTTTAAAGCAGAGCAAAGGGTGCTTTCTGCAATTAAAGGAGGATTAATAGATAAGGGAGAAGATCAACTAAGAGCGAAAACAGAGTTCACAAGTGAAAACCTTCCAGATGAATCTCCGACAAGAACAGAATTCTCAATGGATGGTATTGATTTTGGATTAGTAACAAATGTGAAAGTAATCAATCCGCCATACCAGACTGCATTTGACAAGATAACTGGATTTCTTGAAGTATTGGTTAATGACCGGCAGCAAGGTATTAGAAAAGATAATGTGAGGACATATGATAAGCAACCATTTGTAGAAATGGACTATCTTATGTGGAATGTGTTATGGTATTTATCCAGAGTGACAGAACTGGGAGTGGAAAACAAGTTTGAAAGAATCGCAGCTCCTGCTGAGATTGATAAAGTTGATCTTGAAAGGTTGGTTATTCCAACAGAATTAATGCTTGATTTTGACATTGAGAAGCCTGGTGCTGCAAAGCTATGGTACCAAGCAAGAAAGTTTTATGATGATGTAATTGCAACAGCAGTAGCTCCATTAAAAGACGAGATGGTTAAGAGAACTGGTGTAACAGTAAAAAAGATGCCTGATGAAACCCAAAAATACTGGGAACAGTTAGGGGAATACTTGTTTGCTGTTCAGAGCATTCCTTCTCCAAGAAGGCAACCTGGTAATGTATTAAGCAGATTATATGAAATACCGCAAAAAACAAAACCAAAAGGAAGCACTGCATTGCCAGTAGTTCCTGGTCCTGAAAATTATCAGCAACTTCTTGAGGAGTATAGACCTATGCTTCCAACATCCCTGAAGAGATGGAAAAATTTAGAAGGAAATATTGGAGAGCTTGTTGTTTTCCATTACGGCATTGAGAGTGATCCAAAAGTTCAAGAGCAGTTCCCATTCCTGCCAGAGTTTCAGCTAAAAAGGGATGGAGATAAGATGTTTGTCTCTATACAAGCATTATATGACAGGATGAAAGCACTTGAAAAGGACTATGTAGCAAGCAGGCTATTGCGAGTTCATAGTGTAGTGCCTATTGTTTAATTGTTTTTATTTTAACTGCTGAAAGAATAGAAATATGACAGATGCAAAAAAATTATCAATGAAAAATAAAACAGATACAGGATACAGAACTAACATCTGGAACAGGAATCAATTACTAACCAAATTGCTAATTGTTGGCATGATTCTGATAATCATTTTCATAAGTGGTTGTGTTAATCAGCAGAAAAAACATCCACAACTAACCGAACAAACTGTGTTAGAATGGAAAGGTAAGGTATCAGAAGTGGGCATTGTAAGTGTAGTTAATTTCTTATTAAATAATAAAGGAAAAGAAATTGAACTGAATGGGAAACACATCATAACTGGAAAAGAAAAACTGGATATAAAAATCAAAATGTTAGAATGTTGTACAAAGTCAGAGTTTGAAGATGTTATGGAGTTAATATCTAAAAAAGGAGAAGTTAAGAGCTCTAACTTTAATAAAAGAGAAATTCATGCTTCTGTGCCAGCTGATGAAATACCTAAAATAGATGATATTTGGAATGTTGCTATAATTGAATTTGAATCTGAAGCACGTACTTTTTGGATGGGGGTAATAAGATGATTTGTGAAAAAATGAACTATAAAAAACTCGTTCCATTTATAACGTTTATCCTAGTATTCTTTGCGCATATTCTTTATTTTGTAATATTTGTGGCCAATTTCAGTTCTAATTGGTGGGCTCTTTATCTTAAGATGCAACAGTATCTCATTGGTTTTTCTCTAGCCTTGGCATTTTCTTACGGAGTGTTTTCTTTTATAACAATGAGAGGAAGGTCTAAAAGCGCTGTGGGAGGAAGTGCAATCGTAGCAGTATTAATTTGGTTTACTAGCTGTTGTGGAGCTCCAATGCTCGCCATAATAGCTGGAATTCTGGGTATAGGAGTTGGTTCTGTCCTTCTGCCTCCCCCTATAATAGCTTTAATAACTGTGTTGTTTATATCTTTTGGATACATTTGGTTGCGAAGACGAAAGAGAAGTTAAGTTCAAAGGTTAAATTTATAAACATTAGAATTATACAATTTTTATTATAGAGAATCATTATCTCTTGAAAATGAGGTGAAAAAATGACAAAACCATGTTGCGGGGGAGAACCGGAAGAAATGTCTCCCAAAAAAGCTACGGTTCCTATTAAAAAACTCGGTGTCGAAGAAATAAAACAACAAGTTAAAACGCGATACGACAAATTTGCTGAAGGAGGCGGTTCAACTGAGGGCTGTTGTCCTTTAGGAAAGGAAGGCACAGAAGGTTTTGCTTTGGAACACGGGCTTTATAGTAAAGAAGATATGGCCTTGATTCCCAAGCTGTCTATTAATCTTTCTCGGGGTTGTGGGAATCCTACCAGTTTTGCTAATATCCAGCTAGGTGAAGTGGTTGCTGATTTTGGTTCAGGTGGAGGTATTGATCTCGTTTTGGCAGCTCACAAAGTGGGGCCAACAGGGAAGGTAATTGGAATAGACTTTGCCCCCCATATGATTGAAAGGGCAAAACAGGTAATGGAAGAAGCTGGTTTATCTGATAGAACAGAGTTTATTCTGCTGGATATAGAAAACCCTCAGGTTCCAGATAATATCGCTGATGCAGTAATATCTAACTGCGTGATTAATCTCTGCCCTTGTAAGCCCTGTGTCTACAAGCAGGTTTTTGGCATTCTAAAGCCTGGTGGTCGGCTAGCCATCTCTGATATTGTTACCATAGGAAATATTAACCCTAAAGTTCGCCAGTACTTTCAGTCAATTTGGGCAGGGTGTACAGGAGGAGCAATACCAGAAGATGAATATTTTAAAATAGTTCGGGATGCAGGCTTTAACCAAGTTAAAGTCATAGCTCGCCACACTCTTGGCCCAAAAGAATTAGAGGAAATGGCAAGTTGCCCTGGTAAAGAATTTTCTCCCACTTTCTCAGAGGAAAAACTAGCTCAAATGCAAGGGAAAATAGTCAGCACTAAATTTGTAGCTGTAAAAGCAATTTGATTAGAAACAATACTAAAACCTAAAATTTAATTACGCCAATAGCTTTTGGACAAAATGTTAACTTTAATTCACGTTAAATAGGTTTGTTTCTTATGGGGGCACACCAATGACAAATAAATCTATATATGCTCATCTTGATATTAGGAATTTCTTTGCAGCATGTGAACAATACTTAAGTCCAGAGTACCGAGGAAGACCTGTCGTCGTTTATAATGAGAGTGCTAGCGGTAGGCAAATGATTATAGCTGCTAGTAATGAAGCTAAAAAAAAGTACGGCATTAGCAGAGATACTCCTATAGATAGAGCAAAAAGAATATCTGATGTAATATTGATTAAAAGTAGGAGAAATGAGTGTGAAAAAATAGCTGACCAATTATACCAAAGATGCCAAGATTATGTAGAAAAAGAAGGATACTCAATATCAAAACCTCATATAGATGACATAGTTATAAAGTTACCTAATGACCTAGGTGTTGCAATAACACTAACTAGAAGAGTAGAAGAACTGTGTAAGGAGTTTGGTTTTGACTTAGCTATAGGAATTTCTTTTAATGAAGACTATGCCCACATAGCAACAAAACTGAGCAAAAGATATGGACTTATTTATTTTGGAAGTGGTTTTGCAAGAAGAGCATTTTATCATTTGCCAGCTATAGAATTTCCTCAAATTGGTCCTAAAAGGAAAGAGAAATTGAACGAAGCAAATATTTTTACAATAGGTGATATTGCTAATAGTTCATTAGATTTAATTATGGCTACATTGGGTAAGAGAATAGGAATGAAAATTTATTGTTCAATTTTGGACATAGAACTTAATGAGCCCCAATTGAAATTATTTGAAAGTGAGTAAGTGCCAGCCTATTGAAAATAGAATTAAAGAGATTAGCTCCTTAAAAAATATAAATTTCTTTACGCAGTAAAGTGTAAATGTCTGTAAGACTAGGAACTCCCCCCGTTAAAGTAAGTAAAAATTTGGGTCGAATGTAGTGAGCTGTTTAATCTTTGTTATAGGATAATGCGAAGCATTTCCTACTCTTTTCTTTTTATGAGATTAAACGAAGGTATCAATGATAAGAATTTTCGGAAATCTCTACGAGATGCATCTGTAAGGCGACGAAAAAATTGAATATAACATCGCGATTAAGAGAAGTTGAATTTTTGAGGCAACCCGCAAAAATTCAATTTAGACGGAGCCTGCAAGGTGGAGTCTCTTAATCGCTGTTATGTGTTTTTTCTGCAAGAAAAAATCAACTCGAAGAGTTGACAGTATGACGCAGGGTTTTGCTCGTATCTTTAAGGGGTTCTGGCTCGTCCGGAATAATTACAAATTTAATTAGGAAAATATATAAATAGGTCTTTCACTTTACATATAATAAAGGGGTTAAAAATGGACTTTGAAGATATAAAAACTAAATTTCATGATTTTAAGGAAAAGTATAAAGATAAATCTTTCTCTAAAATAGATGAGTTTTTTGAAGAAATTAAGAAAGAATACTTAATTGAAAAAACTAAAGAATTAATTGGAACAGGATTACAAAGAGATTCTGCACACAATAAAGCAAGACAATCTTGGAGAACTTTTGTAGGACATTCACTACAAAGATTATTGATGGTTATTCTTGAAGAATTATTTGAAGGAACAGATATTAAATTAGTAAAAGATGCAGAATTAGGGAGTAATAATCTTTCAAAAGAAAAAGATTTAGTAAGAAGAATGCTTGAAATTCATTTTAATGAATATTCTTTTTTACCAGATGCCGATATAATTGTTTATAAGTATAATAAGACAGAAGAAAAAGTAAGAATTTATTGTGTGCTTTCTGTTAAAAACTCATTTAGAGAAAGAGGATTTGAAACAACTTACTGGAAACTTAAACTTTTAGAAAATCCAACCACTAAACACATAAAGGTTTTTATGGTTACTCCAGATAAAGATAATGAAGTAAATGTTATTCTTGGTGCAAGAGGCCCAAAGAAAACAAGAGTTATCTTGGAATACGAATTAGATAGTATGTACATGGCGAGAGAAGATTTTGAAAAAACGGATAAAGTTAAAGATATTGATGATTTATTTAAGGATATAAATAAATTAGTTGAGCAAGATGATTAATAAAAATAAATTTTTGAATAAAATTGTAACAGGTGATGTTTTAGATTCTCTTAAACAAATTCCTGATAATAGTGTTCATCTTGCGATTACTTCCCCACCATATAATGTAGGAAAGGATTATGATAATCATCACGACGAAATGGACTATGATGAATATCTTAAATGGTTAAATAATGTATGGAAAGAAACCCAAAGAGTTTTAGTACCGGGTGGAAGATTTTGTTTAAATATTGCACCAACAGGAATAAAAGATTTTACTCCAATTCATCATGATTTTAGTAGCCAATTAAGAAAGTTGGGAATGAAATTTAGAACAGAAATTATTTGGTATAAGCAAACCATGTTAAGAAGAACTGCTTGGGGCAGTTGGAAAAGTCCATCTAACCCACATATCGTTCCATCTTGGGAATATGTTTTAGTATTTTCTAAAAATGGAGATAAATTGGAAGGAGATAAGAAAGATGCAGATATTACACCAGAAGAATTTAAGGAATATTCTGATGGCCATTGGAAAATATCGCCCCAAACTAAAAGAAATGGGCATCCTGCACCTTTTCCCGAAGAATTAATTTATCGTTTGATAAAATTTTATTCATTCAAAGGACATACTATCTTAGATATGTTTGGTGGAACAGGAACGGTTGCAGTTGTTTCAGCAAAAAATAACAGAAATTTTATTCATTTAGACATTTCAGAAGAATACAATAAAACAGCAAAAAAAAGATTAAGTGAAGTGAAAGACCAAGTAAAATTAAATAAATTTGTGAAAGAAAAACATAAAGAGCCAGAACCCCTTTCTAATTCTAGTGTTTTA
>CAZSMA010000056.1:0-9810 GCA_964608065.1 uncultured Methanosarcinales archaeon | reverse complement strand
ACAATGAAAGCACACAAGAAGATATAAAAGAAGCTGCTGAACTAGTAAGGGAAACATGGGCTAATACAAAGTATTTAGCAAAAAGAGCTGCTGGTAAACTGATTAATTCAAAGATAGGTGGCATAATAGTAAAATCAAAGCAATTAGAGATAAAGCTTAACAGAATTCTTGAAAGAATGACAGAACAGGGCAAGGATACAAGCAATGTAGAAAACTTAATTGAAAACTTCAGCGATAAGTTAGAATTAGCAAGAAAAAATTATGAAATGGCTGTTCAAAAATATGGAGAAATGAAAGTTGCAGCAGGAAGTGAGGAAGAGATAGTAAAAGAAGCGCATAGTTATATGAAACAAGCACATCTTGATTTAAAAGAAGCTCATGAAATATTAAAAGGGATATTTAGTGAGTTAAAAGAGCAGGGTGTTGAAGAAGAGTTAGAAAGCGATGAAAATGAAGCAGAAGAAGAAGTTGATGGGATAATAGCTGCCGGTGAAACAATTGAGATTGAAGACGAAGAAGAAATAGAGGATGAAGAAACAGATGACGAAGAGGAAGAACCTAAAGATGAAAGTGATGAAGAAGAATCAGAGGAGGCTGAGTAAAAATGAAACAACAAATAAAGATAATATTGGCCCTACTGATTTTAATGCTTTTTATAGCTAGTTGTGCTACAGTACCAACAGAAGAATCAAAAGAAGAATCTGAAAATGATATCAGTGAAGACATCTCTGAAATAGACACTTTACAGAAAGACATGGATATCTCAGAACTAGAGGATATAGAGAAAGACTTATCTGAGATTGGCTGGGAGGAGTAATTGTTTTTTATTTTTTTTATATTCTTATTCTTTTCTTAATCCCCTGTAATCCAAATGCAACAAAGCCTCCAGCTATTGCTGTGTAGAATTGAAATAATCCCATTGTTTTTAAGAAAATGTTTGGAATAATTCCTAAATTTACAAGTAAATATGCTACTCCAAAAAGGAACAATGCTTTAATAAAAGACCCTGCTAATAATGTGATCCATTTGTTTATTTTCCTCTCAAGATTTAATAGCTTAAACACATAAACTAACAAAGAGTTACCGATCCATATAAAAGGGAGCATATAAAGCAAAAAAACAGTAAAAGGCCCGAATATAATGCCCCTAGATAAAACACCGATGCTTGGAAGCAGTATTATAGGTAATAATTTGTAATTTCTTAGATTTAATGCAGCCAGTATCAGTGATGAATTAACTATGACTCCAACAAATAATTGGGGATGTCCTATAAATAATGGAACAAAAAAACAAACAATAGAATAAATAACCATTTCTATATTTTCCTGAATAAATCCAATATTGTAATCATTCTTGTTTAAGTAAGCATATTTATTATCCATTCTAGATAAATAAAACTAGGTTGTTTAAATATTTTTTTATTTTAACATGTCGGAAATATACCTCTGGTTTCTAACCAGTGGATGAAATCCACAATACACCATTATAAGGAGATATATTTCCGATCATGCTCAAAAACCACTCAATGTGATTATACATTTCACGACATTCCACCCATATATGATAGGTGGTTTTTGACAAAATTTAAATATAAGGTATTTATAAATAATAATATGAAAAAGTGTGATATATCAGCAGATAAGCTGCTTCTTCCTAAGCTAGTTAAAGCAAGGAAAAAAGAAAGATATTTATCAGAAAAAACATTAAAAAGAATAAGTAAGGAGACAGGAATACCTATATCAAGAGTTTATGGTGTTGCTACATTCTACTCATTCTTAAATACAGAACAACACGGCAAAAATATAATTTATGTTTGTAATAGCCCATCATGTCATGTTAATGGTTCTTGGAATATCATAGGGTTTCTTGAAGAAGAGTTAAAGGTTGTATTAAATCAAACAACAAAAGATAAGAAATTCGGCTTGTATGAATATAGTTGCATTGGTTGTTGTGATGAAGCTCCTGCCATGTTGTTGAACGGAAAACCATATACTAAACTTACTGAAGAGAAGCTAAGAGAAATATTAAGAACAAAATGCAAATCTTAAGAAAAACAAATCTTAAAGCTTTGAAAAAAGCAAAGAAGCTTGGCTCTAAAGGTATAATCAAAGTTCTAGGAGGAAAAGGGCTTTCTGGCAGAGGGGGAGCTGGTTTTCCAACTGCAAAGAAATGGGAAATTGCATTTGATACTAAAGCAGATGAAAAATTCATTATATGTAATGCAGATGAAGGAGAGCCAGGGACATTTAAAGACAAATTCATTATAAAAAACAATCCTGAGACATTAATAGAAGGAATTTTAATAGCAGCATACACGATAAATGCAAAAAGAGCTTTTATCTATTTAAGAGGAGAGTATGAGCATTTAAAGAGGGGGTTGCAAAACGTTGTTGATAAAATTCTAGAAAAATCAAAATCAAGATTAAAAATTGATATAATTCTTGGTGCAGGAAGCTATGTTTGCGGAGATGAAACAGCTATTATCAAATCAATAGAAGGCTCTAGAGGCCATCCTTATTACAAGCCACCTTACCCTCCAGTAGAGGGATTGTGGTGCAAACCCACTATAATAAACAATGTAGAAACATTTGCTAATGTTCCTCAGGCAATATTGTTTGATGATTGGAATCATAATTTAAGATTATTTTCTTTATCAGGCAATGTTACAAAGCCAGGAATTTATGAACTTCCTGTTGGTTATAATCTTTGCGACCTTATAAACCTAGGCAAACCAAAAAAAAAAATAAAAGCTGTTTATTTTGGATGTTTTGGAGGCTGTATGCCTTATTGCAAGATTGAATTAACTCCAGAGAATGTTTGCGGAAAAAATTGTGCAATAGGAGCTTATACAGTAATTGTTGTGGATGAAGAACAATCTATCTTGGATATTGCAATATCTATAGCAAAATTCTATGAACATGAATCATGTGGAAAATGCACTCCATGCAGAGAAGGTACAAAGAGGATTTTAGTTTTGTTAGAGAAAATAAAAGAAAATAAAGCAAATAAAACAGATTTAAAGACTTTGAAAGACTTAGCAGAAAACATACATGAAACCTCTCTTTGCGGATTAGGGCAAACATGCACAAATCATTTACTTACTGCTTTAAAGTATTTCCCAGAGGAATTTAAATGAAGATAAAGTTAGATGGTAAAAAAATAAACTGTAAAGAAGGGGAAACTCTCCTGCAGATTTGTGAGAAAAAAGGAATTGAGATTCCTAAGCTATGCTATATTGAAGGACTATATCCTGAAGCAAGATGTAGGCTTTGTTTGGTTGAATTAGATGGAAAATTAGTTACTTCTTGCAGCACTTACCCTAACGAAGGTTGTGAAATTAAAACAAGCTCTAAAAGAATAACAAAAGCAAGAAAAATAAATGCTGAATTGCTTATGGGAGGACATTTAAAGTGTGATATTAACAACGATTTATGCAAACTAATTGAAGATTTAGGAATGACTAGAATAAGATTTGATCCTATACACAAGTATGAAGAAGATTTAAGCGAATCAGTTATCAGAAACAACAATCAATGCATTAATTGTGGAAAATGTGTCAGGGTCTGTGGAGAAATTATGAATGTGTATGCTATTGATTTTGCCAAAAGGGGTTTTAAAGAACATGTAAGCCCTTATTGTAATCATCCTTTGCATGATGTTGCTTGTATAAAATGCGGACAATGTATTGCTGCTTGTCCTGTTGGTGCAATTTATGAAAGAGAGCATTTATTTGAAGTTATTAAAGCTTTAAAAGATAAGTCAAAACATGTTGTTGTGCAGACAGCACCTTCTGTAAGGGCAGCTCTAGGGGAAGAGTTTGGAATGCCTGCAGGTTCATTAGTAACTGGAAAAATGGTTTCTGCACTAAGAAAATGTGGTTTTGATAAAATTTTTGATACTGATTTAGGAGCAGACATAACTATAATGGAAGAATCTACTGAGTTTCTAGAAAGAATAAGAAAAAATGGTCCATTTCCAATGATTACAACATGCTGTCCAGCTTGGATCAAATTTATGGAACATTTTAATCATGATTTGTTTCCTAACATGTCTTCCTGTAAAAGCCCCCATGAAATGCTTGGAATGTTAACTAAAACATATTATGCAAAGAAAGCAGGTATCAATAAGAAAGATATTGTTGTTGTAAGTGTAATGCCCTGTACTGCTAAAAAGTTTGAATCAACAAGACCTGAACTAAAAAGTGGAGTTGATTATGTTATTACAACAAGGGAAGCAGCAAAATTAATAAGATATTTTAATATTAACTTTAAAAAGTTAAAAGATGAGGAGTTTGATAATCCTCTTGGAGAATCAACAGGTGCAGGAGTTATTTTTGGAGCTACTGGCGGTGTAATGGAAGCTGCTTTAAGGACTGCTTATGAATTAGGTACTGGAAAGACATTGAAGAAGATAGATTTTAATGAGATTAGAGGTATAGAAGGAATAAAAACAGGGAAAGTAAAGATAAAAGGAAAGGAAATCAGATTTGCAGTAGCACATGGCGGAGCTAATATTAAGAAGTTATTGAAAGAGAAAGATAAGTATCATTTTATTGAGATGATGGCATGTCCTGGAGGTTGTATTGGTGGTGGAGGCCAGCCATTGCCAACTACAAAAGAAATTATAGAAAAAAGAATGAGTGCAATATATAAACAGGATAAGAAGTTACCAATAAGAAAGAGTCACGAAAATCCAACTGTCCAAAGAATTTACAAAGAAATGCTAGGAAAACCTAATTCTAAGAAGGCGCATGAATTATTACATACTCATTATCATAAAAGAAGTGAGTTTTAGAAGTCAAAAATTCTCTCATGTAAAATCAACTCAATTCTATATATGGAAAGCCTAAGATAAATAAACCCTGGTTAATTTATTGATAGGTTGGGCAAATTAGAAAATTCCTTTTATCCATTCCCAGAATTTAATAAAAAAGTTATTGGGAGGAATTCTACATATGGGCAAACACCCCATACAATTATGTCTTGGATTATAAACTTCTAATCCTTCACAACAATCTTGAAACATTGGTCTTATCGCTTCTCCATCTCCGACACAAGGAATGTCTTCGATATATTCTGTCCCGCATTTTTTATCTCTAAAATCAGTCCATTTACAATCATGCCCTTCTGGGAAATCACAAAAAGTAAAGATTTCAAAATCGCCTGATATGAGATACCACCACTCATAACCATATATATCAGTTTCAGTATCTTTTTTCACAGTATATTCATCAAAATTGATTTCATTCTCAATTTTTTGTATTAATTCAGTTTTTTCATCTTCTGACAATCCATAAATCTCTTTGACATGGAAATAACCTATGCCACTTCCGTCTTCTTTTCTAAAAGATACGGGAAAAATTATTTCATCATTCCATTTATTACCTGGTACGAACTGAACTTGCTTATCTTCATATTGAATTGTTACAGAAAATACTGCATCATAACCTTGCAATTGACAGAATACTAATCCTGGGTCTTGAGCTCCTAAAACTAATTGAACTGAAATCAACATAATAATTGCTATCAATATTCTTTTCATAGGATTATTAAATAGTATTGACATTTAAATATCTTTCTTATACTTCAAGATCATTTAAAGTATTATACCAAATTATAAACAAACCGCCATTTATTTACTTTAATAATAACATTAATAAACCTACATTGAATTCTCCTTAATATGATAAGTTTAGATGGAAACTACTTAGAAGGCGGAGGACAGATAGTAAGGACAGCTTTAGCTTTATCTGTTATAACAGGAAAAGAATTTGAAGTTAATAATATTAGAAAAGGAAGAAAAAACCCTGGATTAAAAAATCAGCATCTGTTCTGTGTTAAGGCTTTGCAAGAGCTTTGTAATGCAAAAGTTAAAGGAGCTGAGCTTGGTTCAGAGTATTTAAAGTATAAGCCAGGAAAAATAGAAGGTAAGACAATCTCTATTGATATAGGAACAGCTGGAAGTATTACTTTACTGCTGCAAGCTTTATTATTACCAAGTATATTCTCAGAAAAAAAAGTAAGATTTAAGATTAAAGGCGGAACAGACGTAAAATGGAGTATGTCTGTAAATTATTTTATTGAAATTTTACTGCCTCAGTTAAGAAAATACGCTGATATTGACTTTAAATTAGAGAGAAGAGGGTATTATCCTAAAGGGAATGGTAAGGTTGATATTAAGATTAATCCAAGCAGAAAAAGTCAGAAAATTGAATTAACAGGACAAGGATATTTGTTGCATATTAAAGGGGTAAGTCATGCTCATATTGAGCTGCAGAAAGCAGAAGTAGCAGAAAGACAGGCAAGAGCTGCTAAACTTGTTTTGAATAAATTAAATATTCCTGTTCAGATAAGAACAGAATATGTTAACACAGACTCTATTGGTTCTGGTATTACATTATGGGCAATATTCTCTAAAGACAAAGATGAGATAGACTTTAACAACCCTATCAGGATAGGCTCTGATTGTTTAGGTGAAAGAGTGAAAAGAGCAGAAGATGTTGGGAATGAAGCTGCTCAGAAATTAGTTGAGGAGATTAATTTTAAAGCTCCTGTTGATAGGTACTTAGGAGATCAAATATTGCCTTTTATGGCTGTATTCTCACCTAGTAAAATAAAAGTATCACTTGTTACTAACCATTGTAAAACAAACATGTATGTAATAGAAAAATTTTTGCCAGTAAAATTTAAGATAACAGGTCAGTTAATAGAATGTTCTAATTTATAGTATTTTAATTTTCCGCCAAATAAAGCTAATAAAGGTAAAATAGAAAAGTATTTAAAGATTAAAATTCTTGCCAAGTTGTTTAATAACCGTTTTAATTTAAAATCACTAAATAAAACATTTCAATAATCAAATTATAATTTTCTATTTCATAGAAAATCATTTACATTATTTCAGTCAGATAAAAAGCGAGATTTAAATGAAAATTAAAACTAAACAAACAACTGTATGGCAAATAGAATTATCTTTAAAAAAAGATAAACTAATAGATAATATGTTTAATTTGACTTTATTAGAAAAGCTTTATGTTACAGATTTACATGAATTTATTAAAGACCTTATAAAGAAAAAAGGTTTCAAAGTTTATGAAATAGATAAAAAATTAGGGATGAATAAAGATTATGTCGGAAAGAAAATTAGGAATAAAAAAGGAATTCCTATATATATTATTAAAAAAATATTAAATATATTAAAATATGAATATAATGAAAAAAAATTGTTAAAAATTTTCTTAAAAAATAATTCAAGATTTTATTATTGTAGAGGAAGTGGTGGTTCAAAAACAATTATACTCCCGATTTATAATAAAAATATTTTAAGTATTATAAAATATTTAAAACCGGATAATCACAATCCTAGAGTTTATTTGCTCACAAAAAATAAAGAAGAAATTAAAAATATTCTTACCTTTTTTTCTATAAAAAAAGTTAGTAAGAGAAAGGATGGACTTCAAGAAATAAATTGTGTTACTTTAAATAAATTTCTTACTTATTTTTTTAATTATGAAAAGAAATATTTAATAAAAATACCTTTATCGAATATATATTCTTACAAAAAGGTTGATATATTAAAAGGAGTGGCGTTGCCTTTGCTTTTAACTGATGGAAACACGTATCACAATAAATATATCTATTATTTTGATTTTTTTTCAGTTCCTAAAAATAAAGAATTACATAATGTATTCTTAGATTCTTTGTATAATGTATTAAAAAAATATCCTACAGCTTACTTTCAATTAAAAGGAAGAAATAATTTAAGAAAAACATCCTTTATTGTAGATAAAAATACTGCAAAAAATATCATAAAAATTTGCAAAACTACTAAAACAGCTCCAGCAAAAAATCAAAAATCTGAAGATTATCTAAAAGAGGTTCAACCATCTATTGATTTTTTATTTAAATGTAACAAAGAAACAAAAATAATTGCGTTGAGGTTATGGTTCTGTGCAGAAGGTTCAATATCTTTTAATAGAGCGAGGAGTAGAAATATGATTAGACCACATCTAAATTTATCTTGTGCAAATCCAATTCTTGTTAAACAATTAAAGAGATTATTAGATGAATTTGATATTAAAATGATTGTAAGAAAAAGCGATGATCATTGGTCAGGTATTGACGGGTTATATGCAACGAGAATGGAATCAATCCTTAATTTTTTAAAAATAGGTGGTTTTTTACCTAAAGTCTATGTTTGGGGTTCAAAATTCCATAAAGGAATAGAAAAACAAAAACTTTTATTAGGGATTTTAGAATATATTGATAGAGAAAAGAAAGGAATTTATAAAAGAAAAATTCCTATTGAGAAAGTTCATAAAGAGATTAATAAGATTATTAAATTAAAATTTGAAAAATAAGCAATCACACATTAACTAATATCTATATCTGTGAACAGTTTTTAGGCAAAATATTTGATGTTGATAAAGAAAACAAAGTTATTTCTGTTAAAAAAGAATAAACAATAGCAAACCTATAACAACAAAAGAAATATGCTGTAAGACAATTTTTACGTAGTTCTTCTTTGTCACTTTTGTCAATAAAGATCCTGTTGGAAAACCATATAGAAAAATTAAAAATGCCTCTAATCTGAATAAATCAATGTTTTTATGACTGAAAAAGAAGATTAAAGCTAAGAATGGGTAAATGTAATGTGTTTTAATTCTCTTGTTATACGAATTAATCAACATGGAAAAAAGTAATATTGAAATAATCAATAAAGAAATATTTTTTTTTAAAAAATAAAAAAGAAAAAAAGATGGGATTAAGGTTAAAATTACTTTCTGTAAAAGTATAAAATATTTTTTTCCAGCTCTAAGTTCTTCTTTTGCTATATAAGCTAAGATTATCCCAATTACTAATCCTAAGAATGATACTATTAAGGTTAAGGTGTAATTTATTATTTCCATTTTATATGTATATAAAGACTAAACCAACAAACATTAAAAATATTGCTGTTATTTTATGAAGTATAATTTTTTTATCAATTTCTTCTTTAAATAGTTTTGGTAGTTGATGTGACAGGATAATCGCAAATATCAGGACAAAAGGGCTTTCAAAACCACTTATAACAGCAACTATTGATACAGAGCCAAGCATTATTGCAAGAAAGTAGAATATGCGTGCAACAGATCCTAATAAAGAAGAAACAATTAGAACTGAAAGAGATGTTCTGTTTAAAGTAGATATCGTTTTTTTAAACTTTATTCTTGTTTTTTTTATTAAAAGTAAAGACAAAGAACCTAACATAAAACCTAAAAGTATCCAAAATATACCATTCCAATAATCTAAACTTCCATAGATATATTTAGTCAACACTTCACTAATTGCCCATAGAAAGCTTGCAGTCACCATTAACCAAAACACTTTGCTAACTTTAAAAATATCTTTTATTTTTCTTGTAGATATTAGCAATCCGCCAAATAAGATGAAAAAGAAACCAATATAATTAGTTGTAGTGAGTTTTTCTCCTAAAAAAATTAAAGCTAATATTAAAACAAATAACGGAGAAAAATGCCATAATGGCTGTACTCTTGAAGCCTCTTCTAAAGACAATGAACTAAAATAAGGTATAATTGATATTGCCATTAATGATCCTGCAAGAATAGATATTAGAAGTGTTGTAAGTTTTGGTATTGCTATGTTTAGAAATGGTAAGATTATAAGAAAAGGTAAAAAGTTAAATATACCAAAAAAAACTGTCAAAACACTTGAATCTTTAATATATTTAGTTCTGAGAATTTTATCTAGTACAATTCCTATAGCCCAAAATCCATAAGCTATTAAAGCATAGAACAAATAATTCATTTAAACT
>CAZSMA010000055.1:0-9938 GCA_964608065.1 uncultured Methanosarcinales archaeon | reverse complement strand
TCTATCTTCCCTCTAAACCTTGATCCTAAAACCAAATCATAACCATTTTCAATCTCTTTTATCAATCTTGGAATCTCTTTAGGTAGATACTGACCATCAGCATCAATATGCACAATAACATCTGCATTCAGCTCCAGACTTTTCTCAATCTCTGTATTGAATGTATCAGCTAATCCATAATTAACAGGATGAGAATAAACTACAGCACCATTTTGCTTAGCAACCAATGAAGTTCTGTCTTTGCTTCCATCATCAACAACCAGAATCTTATAGTTATACCTACTCATTACTTGTTTTATTTCTTTTATTAAACCCCCAATCGTCTTTTCTTCGTTGTAGCTAGGTATTGTTATTACTACTTTCATCTTTCCTCAATAATAGGAAACTATTTAAATATGTTTCGCTAAGTTGAATATAAAATGCATTTTTGGGGAAATAATAATATAAGTAAAATAGGTGAAGAAATAGGCTTTTTTACAGGGTTTTTATTCTTTGCATCAGCACTTTACCTGATTTTAAGACTGTTAAATAAAATCCCAGATATAGGTTATTTATACATCCCTATCTGTGTCATCATAATATATCTGATAAGATTGATAATAAAATCTATAAAAGAATGAACAACATAAAACTATTCTTCAAAGGATTCAGAAAAGGTTTCAAAAGCTTTGGCAGTATAATAACCAACACAATAAACTACATTCTGCTATCATTTGTCTATATAATTGGAGTTGGATTAACATCCCTCCTTTCAAAAATATTCAAAAAGCATTTTTTAGAACTAAAAAAAGAAAAAAAGAAAAACACTTACTGGTCAGATTTAAACTTAAAAACAGAACCAATAGACAAATATTACAGGCAATTTTAAGAGGATAAAATGTATATAATTGGAATAGGCTGTTATTACCATGACTCATCAGCTTGCTTAATCAAAGATGGAAAAATAATAGCCGCAGCTGAAGAAGAAAGATTTACAAGAAAAAAACATGACACATCATTCCCAATTAATGCTATCAACTTCTGTTTAAAACATGCAAATATCTCAATAGATGACATAGATCATATTGGTTTTTATGAAAAACCATTTCTTAAATTTGAACGTGTTTTATCGCAACACATTGAAACGTTTCCAAGAAGCTTTAAAACCTTCATAACATCTCTGCCATCATGGATAAACACAAAACTAAGAGTTATAAGAAAAATAAAAAAAACTCTTAAGTACAAAGGAGATACTTTTTTTATACCTCATCACATGGCACACGCTGCCTCTACTTTCTTAGTCAGTCCTTTTGAAAAAGCAGCAATTGTAACTATAGATGGTGTTGGAGAATGGACAACAACAACTTATGGTGTTGGAGAAGGCAACAAAATTAACTTACTAAAAGAAATAAAATTTCCAGACTCTTTAGGACTTCTTTACAGCACTATTACAGCTTACTTAGGATTTAGTGTAAACAATTCTGAATATAAAGTGATGGGATTAAGTTCCTGTGGTAATATGGATAAACAAACTAATCCTTACTATGAAAAATTAAAGAAAGTCATTGACATCAAGAAAGATGGAAGCTTTGCTATGGATATGTCCTACTTTGTATATCATTACAAAGACAGAATGCCATCTAAGAAATTATGCAAACTACTGGAAGGCCCTATAACAAAACGTGATGCTGAAATGACTCAACATCATAAAGACATTGCAGCTGCTCTGCAATTAATCTATGAAGATGTATTATTCAAAATCCTGAATCATGTCTATAAAGAAACAAAATATACAAACATTGTCTTAGCAGGAGGCTGCGGACTAAACAGTGTAGCTAATGGAAAAATATTAAAGAACACAAAATTCAAAAAAATATGGATACAGCCTTCATCAGGAGATGGTGGAACAAGCATAGGAGCAGCTTTCTATGTATACAACTGCATTCTAAACAAAAAACGCAATTATGTAATGAAAGATGCTTACTTTGGCCCAGAGTTCTCAACAGAAAACATCAAAAACTTCTGTAAAAAAAACAAAATAAAACATTCAGAATTTAAAGATAAACAAGAAATAATAAAAACATCTGCAAAATTAATCCATAACAACAATGTCATTGGCTGGTTCCAGGGAAGAATGGAATGGGGCCCTAGGGCATTAGGCTCGAGATCTATATTATCCAATGCCTGCAGCAAAGATATGCAAAGAATATTAAACGAAAAAGTGAAACACAGGGAAAAATTCAGGCCATTTGCTCCTGTCATTTGCGAAGATGATGCATTAAAATACTTTGACTGTGACAAACCAATCCCAGAACCAACAGACTATATGCTTATGGTTTACCCTATAAAGAAACAATGGCATAAGAAAATACCTTCTGTAACACATGTTGACGGTTCAGGAAGACTGCAGACAATAAGAAAAAAGCAAAATCCATTATACTATAATGTAATTAAAGAATTTGGAAAACTATCTGGAATCCCTATCTTAATCAACACATCCTTTAACATTCGTGGAGAACCAATTGTCTGCACACCATATGATGCATACAAATGCATGATGGGCACAGGAATTGATTATTTAGTAATAGACAAATTTTTAATAAAAAGAGCAGACAATCCGCAGGATATGTGGGACAGTGAGAAAATTGCGAAAGATTAATAAATAAATATCCATAAGAACAACCTAGAATGTCAAAAAACAAATCATTGTTAGGAGAACTCTGGGACTTCCTTAAAGTTCGGAAAGCATGGTGGCTTACTCCAATAATCATTATGCTTATCTTAGTGGGAATATTAATCATATTTGGGCAGAGCAGTTCACTATCACCGTTTATTTACGCATTATTTTAGTTGGGGTTTAAATGAGTTATTTAACAATAGTTTTATTTTTTGTTTACAGCTGGGGATTAGGATACAGTTTAACTAGCTTTATTAAGAATTCTAACAACCTATTGGAAAGAAACTTAATTAGAGTTGGAATAGGCCTTGGAATAATACCTTTAATAGGTGTAATCTTAAACCTCTTACACATTCCTATAGACTGGAAAATATTTCTAGTATTAAGCCTTATAATTCCAATATACTTCTTAATCAAAAATATAAAAAACCTTAAAATACCTATAATAAAACTTACAAAATCCAATCTAATCATCTTGTTTGTCCTTATCTTATTCTTCTTCACACTTTTCATGTATGAAAAAGGAGCTTTTGCATACCCTTATCTTGAAGATGATGATTCATGGCAGCACTCTTTATCTGTTAAATACGTTGCATTTGAGAAAAATGTTAATGATCCTATGCCTGAAGTAAATGTATTACAATACATCGACCCATACCCTCCAGGATATGCTATTTTATTTGGCCTATTACACCAAACTTCTCCATCCTTAAGCTGGACTCTGAAATTTTTTAATGCTTTAATAATATCATTAGGAATAATCTTCTTCTATTTCTTCACAAAAGAATTCATAGGAGATAAAAACAAAGCATTATTTGCAACATTCGTTCTTGCTGCAATTCCATGCTACTTAAGCCATTTCATATGGTCTCATAGCTATATTGTAACTCTATTCTTCCCGGCAATGTACTGCTTTGAAAGAATAAAATATGATAAAAGATGGTCATATACATCTGCGTTAGTCATAGCTGGAATCCTGTTAATCCAGCCAACACAATCAATAAAATTTGGAATCCTGTTTGGAATCTACTTTTTAATAAAATCAATCTACAAAAAAAAAATCATAAAACCTATTCTTACAGCCTTAATACTTGGATTATTGATTTCAATGATATGGTGGGCTCCAAATGCAAAAGATTTCTTTGGAGTTGCAGAATCAGGAGCTTCTGGCAAAGGAAAAACAGTCTTTGGTCCTGACAGTGGAACAGCAACCCGTCCTTATAATTTTGATGATTTTTTTATAGCAAGAAAAATTAACATGATCAACAACCCTATAGGTGTTGGAATCATAATATCTTTACTAATACTAATATCTATAATCTACTTAATCTTTAATTATAAAACATTAAAAGAAAAATCAGGCTCTTGGATTATAATCACATTAATATGGCTTGTCTTCACATTCCTTGGTATAAACTCTATGACCTTTAATTTACCTATTGGCCTTTACGGTTTCAGATTCTGGATGTTGTTTGCAATTCCCGTAGCAATATTCTCAACTATTGGTGCATGGTTCTTAGCAGATAAAATAAAAAAAATTGGAATCCCTAGAATAATAACAATCTTACTAATAGTTTTAGGAATAATATTCACTTCAGGAATTCAGAAATACACAGTTAATACTGCAATATGGCCTCCAGGAGGCTTGTGGAGCAGTATGGATGAATTCCAGGGCTATCTTTATCTAAACAACCTAGCTATTAATGAAAAAGTATTTCCAGTATGCAGTCTTGGTGCAAGAAAAGTTTTAGGTTTTGACAAACTGGTTTATTTTTGGAAAGGAGAAGGCGCTGAACAAAAACCCTATGATGAAAGAATAGAATTAAGTGCTGATGATTTACACAGCTGGCTAAAAAGCCGAGGTTATAAATATATGATAATTGACGGAAACTGCGCTAGAGAAAACAGCATGGGAATTAACAAAACCAATGATAAAATAAATGAACTAGGCAACTCGGGCCTATTTGCAATAGAACATCAGACAAATGGAATGTTATTGCTTAAAGTTGTCTGAATAATAATAAATAATTAATAAAGAAAAATAATTTCATTTTTCTAGAATAGTCGTTTTTACCATCCTTAAGAAATCTTTCACAACATTGAGTTTTGAAATACCTCTCCTTGAGAAATAATTGATAGGGAATATCTTGTAATTTAGCTTTCTGACTATTGTCCTTTTTGAAAGAACGCAAACAAAATCCAGAGCATTTGTTGAATTATATATATCCATTTTTTTTAGAGATTCTTTGTTTATTATCCTTTCTCCACTGGTACAGTCAGGAATATATTTTCCTGTTGAAATGAGGAACAATATGGTGAGTATTTTATTTCCTATCCTTCTAAGCAAGGGCATTTTGTTTATTTTTCCACCAAATCTATTTCCCCATATAATGTCTAAGTTATGCCTCTTTACTTCCTTAAACATAATGGGAAGATATTCAGGAGGATAGCTTAAGTCAGCATCCAGAAAAGAAATGTATTTTGTTTTTACGCTTTTGAAGCCAGTTTTTAATGCTCCACCATGGCCTTTATTTTTTTCGTGAGAAATAACATTTATTTTTGTGTCTTTTGAAGCAATTTTGTTTAGTATATTTAACGTGTTGTCGCTTGAGCAATCATTTACAGCGATTATAGGGCTGTCTGGTAGCGCCTTTCTAACACCATCTATCATTTTCCCTATTGATTCCTCTTCATTGTATACAGGTATAACAACTGTTAGCTCTTCATTCATATTAACCTCCATTTTTGTTTCAATCTTTTTAGAACACAAGTTATATTATTTAAATATTTTTCCATTATCTGCAGATAATCCAGCAGAAATTATCTTCTATTAGAATAATAATTCCCTAAGTTTTTCCTGCAGAGCATAGATAAGATAGCTTTCTGTGTTGGTTATCAAAGGTTTGTGTTTCTTATCTTTATAATAAACAGCATCAATCATTCTGCTTACAGAAGTTTTTAAATGGTCCTCTGAGTATACTTTCTTTTTTCCATCAAGATACTCAACTCTAATTTTACCTTTAGGGTCTTCTTGCATTGTAATTTGTATAGACTTACATTTATCAACCTTAATAACCATACTAGCAAAAAGTATTTCTTTTGATTGTTGTAGCTTAATATTGAACCTTGTTGCTTTGGACGACCCCTCAATAATCAAAGAACTTGAAGATGAATCATATTTTTCTGAATAATCCTCAATCTTTACCGATTTAAAATCAGTTAATCCGTATTTTACAAGTATACTTATAGGATGTGCTATTATTAAATCAAAAAGATCTTTAGGACTTTCTAACTTCCCTTTTGACTTAATTTTTAGTTCTATGTCGATAAAGTAAGGTTGTAATGGCAGACCTAGTTTTTCATACAAAACCTGAACAACTGCAGCCCTTTGACAATTTGTTGCTAAAAACAAACCCTTGCTATTTGCTAATTTAACTAAATCATAAGCTTTTTTAATCCTATCTTTAGATTTGGCACCAGGGTTGTACAATAACGGTTTTTCTACCAAAACGTGTTGATTAGCATTCAAAGCTTGTCGTATATAATCTTCATGTGTTTCTGCAGGTGAACAAATTACAGCTAAATCAATTTTTTCAAAAAATTTTTTATCCAGAACATAGCCTTCACCATTAAACTTATTCAATACATCTTCTCTACTATTCAAATCTTTTAAAGCTTTCTTTAAAGATTCTGCACTTGTACTCATTATTGCAGCTAATTCAGAGAGAGGATAATTTAAGATCTCTCTAGCTACATACTGTCCAATACCATATTTTTTTTTTCTTGGACCTATTAAACCGACTTTAACTTTCACTTTATTAAGCCATCCTCTTCGAGCATCTTTTTTATTTTTTGAGCCATAAGTGGAGCAGATATAAACTTTCCTTCTAGTATTGAATAGAAGCCAGGGCTGGATTCATACCTTTTTAATCTTGTTGTTCTTGATTGTACTGCGCTATCAACTGGTATTGGTCTCGACCCCCATAAAGAACATACATATTTCAATTTATCCATAAATTGAAAATATTTATGTCCTTTTTCAACCATTTTTTCATAATTTGAAGGAAATACATTAGAATCATCATATAAATATCCTTTTTTTTCATCAACAACCGAATTTTCTACATCGTACACTAAATAATGATTTTCATGACCTACATAAGGCATTATTGATATAAAACGACCATCCATTATTGTTAAGGGAGGGATATCGATATCTGATTTTACTACTACAACCTCTGTTGTTTGTAGTCTGTATTCCGTCATAAATTCTTCTAATCCACAAATTTTCAGAATATTGTTTGAATACGCATACGTTGCGTTAACTAATATATCTGCTTTAATACTATCTTTCCCCCCTATATCTCCTCCTTCTTTTGTATCTATTGTGTATTCACCATTTTTTTTCTCTCTTTTTGCTGATACAACTTCAATGCCCTTTTGAAAAACAACACCTTTTTGTGTTGCTTCTTTTTCTAATGTTTGCACTAGTAAGTCTGTGTTAAAGATTGGTTCTAGAGATAAAAATGGAGCACTAATTAACTCTCTTTTGAGAATATCCTGGGGAGGCCACTCAATTTTGCATGGTACTTTTATTTTATGACAAAACTCTATATATTCTTCTTTTGTGGTTTGTGATTTTTCTTTTGCAATTATATAATAACCTTTTTTTGGAAAAAAAAGCGTCTTCGGATACATCCTCTTAAAATAATCAAGTCCTTTTTGACATTCTAAAGCAGTTTCAACAGATTTAGGATAGTGGTATCCCATGTGAGCCCTGTTATGTGTAGCGCCAGATGTACCTTGAAAAAGCATTTTTTTTTTTTCTATAATTATGACCTTATTGTTAGTATCAGCTAAAGCTATTGCTGTAGTAAGACCATGAATTCCTCCTCCAATAATAACAATTCTTTTCTCCATTTTGTATCAATCCATTTTTACATGATAAATATATGTTCCTGTATTATTGTTATAATATAATACATCAAATTTTTGAATATCATTGTAAAATTCATCAGGATAAGGGGATCTTCCTTTCTCAAAAGCGCTTGTAACATCAAACTCTTGGTTCACCCAAACATATGAAACATCATATTTTTCTAAATCATCAATTGAGCTAATATTATAACCTTGATAATAAGTTATGGTATATCTGTTAAAATTATAGGTAAAACAATTGTCATGTGATACCAGTATAACACCATCTTTTGGTATGTTGCTCCTAACCCACTCAAAATCATCTTCATAAAAACCCCACATACCCTTAACCATATTCGATTTAATGAATTCTGCTGAAACAAAGCCAACCACACTAACCAATAACACAATAAAAAAAATTTTTTTTTTTTTTTTTAATTTTAATAATACATAACTAATTCCAAGGGCCCAAAAAATTGAAAAAACAGGAAAAATTGGCATTAAATACCTGGAGAAAATATAGCTTTTTGACGAAGTCATCATAAAAAATAAAAATAGCAGATAGGAAACCAACCACACCAAAATAAAAACATTTTCTTTTCTTTTTTTTCTTATAAATGAAAAAAAACCAATAATTAATGGAAGAAAAAAAAATATTGTAGCAAAGAGCCATCCTAATAACAATAATTTAAGAACAGGATGTGTTATTAAAAAAAGATTACTTAAATGTCCTGAAGGCACACCAAAAAAGCTCAGATACAATTTCAGATAAAGCTTTAAATTGACAAGATCGAGGATATTAAAGGACGTAAATCCAACAGTACCTCCAAAAGGACTGCCGAAAAGAAATAAACCCCTCAGATAATGTAAAGATCCTATTAAACCAGACACTACAGTTATCAACAAAAATTTCTTAATAAATACTCGTCTGTACTTCCAAAATTTGATGTATATGATAAATATAAGGATAGGATACAAAAAAATACCTTGAAACTTGGTTAACATAGCAAGCCCAGCCAAAATTGCTGAGATAATAACCTTATCATTTATTAAATAATATATGCTGGCTAAAATTAGTAAAGAAACCATAGGCCCTATGTAGGGGATAGAACTATGGTAAATATGGTTAGGAAGGAAAGTTAAAAAAAAAACAGCATAAAATGCTATTTTAGCATTAAAAATTTTTTTTGCAATCAAAAACGTATAAACAAGCATTAAACTCCCAAAAACAGGGCTTACAAGCTTTACAGAAAATTCTGCAGAACCCTTTCCAAAAATATAAAAGAATTTGTAAAACACTGCAGTAATAATATGGAACAAAGGGGGTGCCCAAAAATGAGTCCTGCCTATAGGTTCAAATACAGGGATTTTATAGTTATTTGCAATAAACTTTGCTGCATTTACATGCCAGCAAGCATCTCCAGTAACATGTGAGATTGAAGCAAGAAAAAACCTTAAAACTATTCCTATAAATATGACTATAATCGTTAATCTAGTATATTTGTCTAACTTCCCCCATTTAATCTTAATTTCTTTTAAAACCATGACTAATTTATTCTTATTTCAATATATCTTTAAATATTTTGCTATAAAGGGAATCTTTATAAATAATAAAAAAAAAACAAAGGAGATAATATGGAACCAAAACTATCAGTTGTTATCCCTCACTATAATGGGATTCACCACTTAAAGACATCTTTAAGCTCAGTGTATAAACAAACACACAAGAACTTTGAAGTTATCCTAGTTGATGACGCATCTACTGATGATTCTGTTGATTTTGTAAAAAAGAAATTTCCAAAAACAAAGATAATACAGTTAAAAGAAAATAAAGGATTCTCTAATGCAATAAACACTGGAATAAGAAACTCTAAAGGAAAATACGTGATGACTCTAAGTAATGATACAAAATTCAGTAAAGATGTATTTAAAAAAATGATAGCAAAACTTGAAGAAAATAAAAAGTTAGGAGTAATAGGTCCAAGAGTAGTGTCTTTTGAAAATAAATTAGAATCTTTAGGCATTCGTTATTCAGTATCAGGACTATCAGAAGTCAATAAATCAATGAAAAACAGGATATTTGCAGTGCATGACTGTGCAAGCATATACAGAAAAAAAGCATTAGAAGATATTAAAGTCAATAATGAATATTATGACACGTATCTTAATGCTTTTTCAAATGAAGCAGATATAGCATTTATGCTTAGGATGCTGAATTGGGATTTAGCTGTTGACCCAGACACAACTGTCCAGCATTTGCATGGAGGCTCATATCCACATGCTTCTGACAAGTCAATGTTTTTTACATACAGGAACAGAATCTTGGTAATGCTGAAAAACATGAGCCTTCCTTTCTTCCTTAAAC
>CAZSMA010000054.1:0-10003 GCA_964608065.1 uncultured Methanosarcinales archaeon | reverse complement strand
TGTCATACATACCTAATCAAATGATACTATATAAATCTTTTTATTTTATGTATTTATCTAACTAATTAAAGAACTTTTAACTTTTAGTTTGAGCGTTTATAGTGCGACGCCCGACTAAAAAGTATAAATACCCCCCCCCCCAACATCCTCACTCTGCTCGTCCAAATCTCGTATTTTATATTTGAATAGGTGGTTAAGAAATATTTTAAACGCCCCCACCGAATCGGAGATACTTTGGACCAGAATAATGGCACTCTTTTTATTTTTTATTTTAATAATATAGCGATGCTGTTGGACTTTATAAATATTGTCGAGGTGGGAGTGATGTGTTGAGAGGTTTATGTCCACGCCGAACAGAACTACTTTATGTCACATCAATGAGATGTGTTTTTTAATTTGATAGAATAATAAATTGAGTGGAGTTTAAATAATTTTCTAGATTTTTAATTCCTCATAAAATTCTGGATTTTCCCCATGAAACTTCGCAAATTTTAATGATAAATCAATTGGTTTCTCTTTTACAGACTTAATCATACAAAAAGGACGAGCAAAACCATTAGCATAAAAAAGACCATAAAAATTGTTATCTTTCCTTACAGCTTTGTAGTTGACATCTTGTTTCATAGCATTAGAACTAGATAGTGAACCATATCTTTTAACAAAGTTCATACTACCATCATTTAATGTCCCTTTAAATGTAGCCACTCCAAGTAAATCATGTATAAATCCAGAGATATTTTTCTCTTCAATTTTATCTATAAACACCTCAAAATATCCTTTAGAAGGTTCAGGAATATCCCACACCCCAACATAATCTGGTTTTCCATGTTCTGTTACTCTTCCTTGTTCAACTAACCTAATTGATCTTTCTAATCCTTCTCTTTCAAATAGTAGTTTGGGATCAGAATCTGCATTTTCTGTTAAAGTCATTCTATGCTCTCCTCCATCAAAAAGAGGAATCATTAAATCTGTAGAATATTTTTCAATATCAATTCCATATTTTTCTTGTATAAATTCCCTATTACCAAACCAAAAGTCTGAGTGTCCTTGGCCAACTACCGCAATGTTAACTCTTGACGATTTTATTTTTTCCAATAATTTAGTATCTCTTTCTAATTCATGTACTTTCCTTTCTTTAATTTCTAAATTATATCTTTCTTCGTTGAACCCATATAATTTTTTACTATACTCAAAATCACTTTCCCCTTTTCTTTGAAATAGTTTTTTCTTAATCTCTACTTCTAATTTTGCTTTTTTTATTGTTAATTCATTATATCTTAGGAATAATTCTTTATTATCTAAAAAAACAACATCTAAATCCATTTTATTAAGATAAACCTTTAGAGAATTCCAATATTCATCAAAAACATCTGAAAAAGAAGGAATATAATTTATTCCATCATCTAATTTTAGTGAATCATAATTTTCTCCAACTTGATTCTTTAAATCTTCTTTTACTTCTTTCCAATCCTTTTCAGATAATGATTCAAGTCCAATTTTTGTTTCTTTAGGAGATCTTAATAAGATTCTAAGTAAATTCTCACTAGGATAAACAGCAAAATCATTCATTTTAAATTCTCCTAGAAATACATTAAATCCTGCGTGATGAACTCCAACTAAATTGACCATTTATACTATAAAAATTGTTGATTTAAAAATAAATATGTGCTAAATTATTCAAAGGAAAAATCCCAAAAAGTAGATTTAATATATGTTATATGCAATTGCTCGGCAGGACTTGAAATTATCTCTATTACTAAAAAAGGCAAGAAAAACTTTATATACTTCTTATCTTAATTATAAAATATGAAAGCTAAACATTATTTTTTTCCAATTTTGTTCTTTATACTCTTAATAAACTGTACTGGCGCTTATTATTCTACCGAACCTATATTAGATGAAAGATTTGATAACTATAATTTCCCCCATGAATATTATAACAGCATTGCAAAAGAAAATCCTAGTAATCATCAAGTATGTGAAAAAGAAACAAGTTTACATTTAAAAGATATGTGCTTGCAAGCTTTTGCGTTAGAAACGAAAAATCCAGATATATGCGATCTCATGAATGATGATAATTTCAAAGAATCGTGTTATAAGTATACTGGTTTTAAATTAAATTCTTATTGGATTAAAAATATTTTAATATATATTCTAGGCTTAACCGTTCTTCTTTTTGTGTATTTGTTTTTAATATTTAGGGTTAAAAGCTGGAGTTATGTAAAAAAGGGAGTTTGGATAGGGGGAATCACGGGTATGATGATCTTCGTTATCGGTTTTATGAGGGAATCTGGTTTTGCCATATTCGATCTCAGGTCACTCGGATTTGGACCTTGTTTTTTTATAACTCAATGTCAGGGAGAAGCTTGTATGAGTTGTTTAATCTTGGGACCATTTATAAACATTATTTTAGGTTCAATCTTAGGATTTTCAATTGGATGGTTAATTAGAAAAATAAAATCAAAATAAGTTTTTCTTGCCCTTAATGTATTAAATAGAAAGCCCTTTGAGTTTGAGTGAGAATTTCTTTTAAAATATAGTCTCCCTTTGATAGGATTGACTAGAAAATTAAATTTAACTGTGCCTCCGGCATTTTTTCTCCCACCGAGTATATTTTTATCTCGGTGGACATTTAAGATATTAGAAATACTATTTTACCGTCGATAAAATGAAAAAAGCGCCCCCACCGAAGTGTGACGGGGTGTCTAATTTTTTAGAATTATGGAGGATTTTCCTCAACTTTAATTAATTCCAGTAATCAATAATTTTTGTTCTAGTAAAATATTTTTCTCTTTTGAGAGCTTTTTGCAGAACTTGTTTTAGTAACTCTTTATCATCATTCCATTTGATTAATTTGACAAATGTTTCTAAGTTAAGCCATTGATATTCTACTATTTCAATCATATCTAAATTAATTTTAGAATTTTTTTCTACAAAAGAAAGAAAATTAAATTCCTTACAAACTCCTTGCCAACCATCATAAATTGAACCCCCATATCAAAATATTCTTTTTAACATCCATTCTTCCACTCCCCAATCCCAATCATCAATTCTGTGGTTGTAACACTTTCTGTTTTCCATTGGGAGATATAATCCATTAATTCTATTATGTTAATTATTCCGTCAGTGTCTGTGTCTGCAAATCCACAAGTTGAAGAAGCTGTGCATGTTCCAAAACAACAAGAACCAGTTGCACAAATTCCAATTAAAGAATTACAATCAGTGTAATTATCACAAGTATTTATTTTGCATATTCCCCCCCCATCGGTGCAAAAGAGAGTAGCTTGAATATATTCATATGCGCCTATGTCTGGAGCAGAACCTTGAGGGATTAATGTTCCTATAAAATCTCGGATTAAGCCGACATCAACTCCAGCATCAATAGCTGGAGAAGTTGATTGAAGATTGAAATCGTTATTTAAAATATCAGTAAAAAGCGGATCTGCTTGCATCCCGTTTGGCTCTTGACCTGAAAATGTTTGCCATTGTGAAAAAGTATAATATGTTGTTTTCCAATCTTGATAATACCTTATCACGTTTTCATTATAGGGATTATAATGAATATTGTAATCAAAATCCCCGGAAGATGTGGTAGACCCGCTGTAACGACCTACTGCAAAAGTTAATTGCTCCTCGTTTGAACTAAGAAAAATATTATTATAAAAATTATTATCATACATTTCATCTTGGCTTTTTTCTGACATATATACTGATATTGGAGTATTATAGATAACATTATTAATGATTGTATTGTTGTGAGTTCTATGTAGCATCATCCCTACACTGTTACAATTGTAGATTATATTTTTCCGAACAGTTATTCCCTCAGCCAGCTCGTCTAAATAAATGCCGATTACAGTGGCAGGTGTCGAGCTAGGAGTTCCACCTGCGTTTCCTACAATATCATGCACAATGTTATTTTCAATAACAAGGTTATTATGCCAACTGGCTGTATAAATGCCCCCTCCATCAGAAAGAGATAACAGACAGCGAGAGATAAGGTTATTAGAAATGCTAACATTGGTACTACCTCCTGACAAATATATTCCATCATATGAGACATCATCTATTTTATTATGAGAAACAATATGATTCATACCCCCAATCATAACACCATATACTTTTTTCGGCGAAACTTCATTAACCCCAATGTAAAATAAATTGTTATTTATAATTTCTCCATAATTTTGCCTTGAAAATACTATTCCTTCTCCCTGAGTATAGGAAATTAAATTATTGTTAGCATGAATATGGCCATGTTCACTATCTGGATAAATATTTGCCCGAATCCCATTTCTCTTTGTGAATGAAATAATATTATCTTCTATATTGATATAATCTGAATTATAAGTATGGATACCGTCTACTTTTGAATAGATTATACTAAAATTATTTATATTAATATGATGCATTTCATAAAGAGTCTTAATGCCATAATCTCTCACAGATCCTTCTATATTGTAATTAGCAGGATCTTCATTCAAATATAAAAAAATCCTCTTTGTACTAATATCATAATACCATTCACCTTGCATATCTATTTCCTCTAATTTATTTTCTATGTAAAAACCCCAGTCTTTCTGTATAAGATATACATCTCCATCCCAGACTATTGCATTCTCATTTTGATTATTCGCCGTAATTGTTTTAGTTTCTATCCTCCAATTTGCTGTTCTGATAACAGCAATTGCATTTTTCCAATAATCATCTGGCTGAATCAAACTCTCGCTATACAACCTTGTTTTAATTTCAGAATTAGCGCTTATATTTTGCCAGCCACTGTTTGGCCAACGTGCCAATGTCTGTCTTTCTCCGTTAATAAAAAGTTGTCTTACCTCTGAACTAACATCCGCAACATAAATATTTTCATCATAGACTTCCCATCCCGTAATTAAATCAGCTCCGTTTATTTCCGGCTTCTCCCCGCTTCCATAAGATCCAAATGTAATCCAATTAGTTCCATTTCCAGAACTAGAAATAGTCAATTGTTCATTCCACGTTTGTCCTCTTTTAAAATAAATATTATCGCCTGGCTCAAAATTCATTGAATTAACCTTTGAAATAGTCTTCCAAGGGGCGACAGAGATTCCCGAAGCATAATCATTGCCATTAATTGCATCAACATAATAATCAATAGCAAAAACACTTCCACTAAAACTAATTATAAAAATTCCTACAAGCAAAATTACCAAATACCTTTTTATCATCCTATTTTTAACAACCATTCTTCAATGAATATTATTACGCATCATTTTAAATCCCTCTTTCTGAAAATAACTACCTTTTTTCCATAATTAAAAAAAAAAGAAGTTTACATTCTTAAATACTTTGATTTTTTAAAATTGTATAAAATTATGACAGCATATTTAATTAAACTTATAAAATGAAGATCCTTACATTTATCATGAGAAAAAAAGGATTATCAGAGGTTGTTATAACAATAATCCTTATTTTGTTGATGTTAGTTGCAGTGGGGGTTGTTTGGATTGTTATAAGAAATGTAATTTCAGAAGGCGGTGAACAGGTTTCTTTAGGGATGTTAACTTTAAATCTTGAAATTGAAAATGTTCAAGTTAATTCAGGTAGTATTGATGTAAGAGTCAAAAGAAATGCAGGAAAAGGAGATTTAGCAGGAATAAATTTTATTATTAGTGATGGTGTGAATACTGAAGTTATTAAAAAAGAGACAACAATGGGCGAATTGGAAACAGTTAATTTTAATTTGGATATAATGATGAATGCTAATAATGCTGAAAGTGTCTCTATTGCGCCTATTTTTTTATCAGAATCTGGAAAAGAGATTATTGGAAATGAGGTTGATACTTATAAATTTAATGTGGAGGATTCAGATAGTGCGGCATATGTTACAAGAAGCTTTTCAACAACAGCAATCAATGCAGGCGACATAATGAATATCCTACTTAATGTCTCTATGATTGATGACGAAACATTTTATGCAATTGAAGAATATATTCCAAATGAATGGACTATAATAGATGATGGGGGAGGGGTTACTTCTAATCCACATATTTTAAAATGGGTTGTTACCAATGATGCAATCAATACTACCTACACTTATGTAGTGCAAGCGCCTTTATCAATAGGAGATTATGATTTTAATGGGATTTATATGTTTGAAGGGTTTAGTGGAGCAAAAACTACAAAAGGTCAGACAACAATGAGTGTTATATAATTAACAAGGATGAAATCCTCTCCATACTAAAGTGTGGAGTTTCCAATTAATATAAAAAAGTAGTTTCGTGATGGACTGACTGATTTTTTACATATTCTTTCACAACAAAAAAATATACCCCCAGCCGGAGTTGAACCAAGGTTATATCCGCGACCTTATCCACAGAATAATTGTGTAGCAAACCAACCTTTCCTGCCCTTTTTTACACCAACACCTACAATTGAAAAACTTGAGTTCATCATATTTGCTTTGTGTCCAGGACTTTTCATCCACATATTATGAAATTTTCTTCCTAATTTCTTTGAGTCTCTAAAGCCTCCAATCATCCCAACATTCTCTCCGCTACGAGAATGAGAAGAAAAAATTGATTCAATAAAACCCCAAAATCCTTTTTTACAAGTTACAGAACTTCTTGCAATATGGACGCCATTTCCGTGCCAAATCTTACCTTTTTTAGCCATCCGTTTACTATGATTCCTTGAAACCCTTTTCAGACCAAAATTGCTTTTTAATTTACACTTTCCCCTTCTCTTTCTTGAAGCATTCATATGCCTTAGAATATATTTTTCTATTTTTTCTTCAGTTTTCATTTTAACAAAAATTTTGTGTTCCAAAACATTCTGATGAATCACATGCTACTCCTATACCTTCAGAGTCATAAGAAGCGGTTAAAATATTCTCTCTATGTCCTGGACTTCCCATCCATCCATCAACTAAGCATTCTGCAATCGATTGTTCTGAACGAACATATCCACACCCAATAACATCTCCAAAAGGGGCTCCTCCGATATTTTCTGCTATACCTATCGTATAATATGAACCATAATCTTTATAGCAAGAATATCCCGCTTTATCTGCTCTTGTAGTAGGATCCTCACCTCTTAAGTTTGTATGGTCAAAAAAATTGTTATCAATCATGTCTTGACTATGGCCTCTTGCAATGTCAGAAAGTTTTGAATCCCATGAAATGGAGGATAATCCATTATTCTCTCTTTGTTCATTTATAAGTTGATGAACTTTACTTTCAATTAAAGAAATATCCACATCGTGTGTAGCTACCTTTGAAACACTATCAACAATTCCGGAAATAAGCCCATTATCGTTAGAAGGTGAACTTTCATAATCATCTACAGATTTATAATCTAGATCATAATCATATGTTAATGTTGGAATCACTTTTATATTAAGAATTAATATACAAATTTTTTCATAACACCCCACTGCACCATCTGTAAACATTTCGTTTAATGTTTTTTCATTAAATATATTTCTTATTGTCCAATCAGAGATCATCATTTCAAACTGACTTTTATCTAAATTATCTAATTCTTTTGTCAAAAAATCAACACCACCTATATTATAAATTTCAGCCATTTCATTAAGCTCTAGTTCACTTAAGATATAATTATTTGATTCATGAAATTTTTTTGCGATTGCTACTGCAAGATTATATGAATTTTTACTATATTTTAACACTTCTACTTTCTTCTCTTTTCTAGCATCATTTATCTCTTCAAAAACTAAACTGGACATGTTTTTGGATTCCAGAGGATTATCAACAATTCCTCCAAAGTGTAAATTTCCTGCGAGATAATCTTGGATAATTCCTTGATTCCACAATGTAGCAACAAATAACACTGCCAGAATTACCAATATCCATTTTACTTTATTCTTTTTTCTTCTACTATGATAACTCATCTTTATTAGAATATAGTATTATTTAATACCTTTAAACTTTATTATCAAAAGGCAAACGGGCTAATATCGCTAAAATGAGTTTGATTATACAAATTTACTAATGCATCAACAATTGATTCTTTAAAAAAATAAAGAAACAATAAAATAATAACTAAGATAAAAACTACTAAAAATTTAATCCCATTTTTTTGCCTTTCAAATAAATCATATAATTCTTTAACTATATCATATGAAAATCTTAATAAAAAATATAATGATACAAGAAAAATAATTCCTCCAAATTGAATAAAAAGTATTTTTATTTGATTTAAATTTTCTAATTTAGTGCAAGCTATTGCAAACACAACTAAAGAAAACACAAATTTTAAGGATAAAGAGATTAAATAATTAAATTTCTCCTGAAAGGAATATTTTCTTTTTTCTCTATGATTTGCCCATTTTTTAAGATTAAATTCTTCTTCTTTATCTGGATGACTCATTTTTTTATCTGGAATTGTTTCAGTTTTTATTTTATTTGTATTCTTTTTTTTATCAGGAATTTTACTTTTTTTAATGTATCTATTTTCTCTATGAAAAACAGATTTAATTATATTTTGCCATCTTTCTTGGTTGTGGCTTTCATGTTCTCTAAATGGTTTGCAATCATGGTTTTCAGGAAGCCTGTGTTTTAAGCAAAAATCTTTTCCACAATATCTACATGTAAATGGAACTTCTTTTATTATTTTTTTACATTTAGCACATTTATTTCTTTTTTTTCCCATTCCAATCTCCCAAATCCCTTTTTAAAAAAAGAGTTTAAAATATAAAAAATTACTTTTTTTCTTGTAATGTTTTTCTTTACTTTATTTTACCTATTTCTCCAATTCACATTATGCTTTGTAGTAAGCATAGAAATATTATTTCTCCACCAACCTATTAAGACAAATAGACCAATTAAAAATATCCCAATGCTCAATATCATAGACCACATAAAAACTTCTGAACTGCTTAAAAAAGTATTTGTAAAAGATAATCTAAACAAAACTATTGATGCAAAAATTAAAATTATTCCTGTTGCAACTGGATGTTTTCTTGTAAACCAATTTGCTTTTTTAAGCACAGAAGGTTTTCTTTTAGGTCTTTTATGGAAATTTCTTCTTGGTTTAGAATGATGCTTTTTTGAAGAATTTCTTCTTGAATAAGATTTTCTACTTCGTTTTACCATTGCTTTTTATTAAGAATTGTTTGTTTATAAAAGTTATTTTTTTATGAAAAATTATTTAAACAATATCTTACTTATTTAATAATGGATTATTATTGTTCTAAATGTAAATTGGAAATAGAGAAGAAAGTTGATACTTACTCAAAAAAGAATTATGGGGTTGCCCTATGTAGGTCTTGCCAGGAAGGTAAAGAAGAGCCACAGAAGAAAGTGCAAGTTGAAGAAGGCCTTTCAGAAAGAAAGAGCCATTTCACAGAAGGTATGATTAAAGGCCGTATTGCAGAAACTTTAGTTGAAGAACTGTTTCTTACATTAGACTATAATGTATTTAGATATGGGATGGAGAATACAGTTCCTGGGATAATGAAACTGCTTAAAGGAGTTAGGGGGGATGTTGCAACAAATATAAGAAGAATGCCAGATTTTGTTGTTCAAAAAGGGAAGGAGGTATTTTTTGTTGAAGTTAAGTTTAGAACAAGTGAGGAGTTCACAATGAAGGACTTGCCAAAGAACTATCCCTTCGAGAATGCCTTTTTTATTGTAGTTTCAAAGAAGCATATTAAATGTATAACTTACAAAGAGCTAATAGATGGGAAAGAAATAACTCCTACAAGTAAAAATTATTTAGGTAGCAGGAAAGAATTTGATCTGGATAAACAAGTAATAATTGACTTCTGTAATTTTGCCGTTAAGTTCTTTGAAGGAGTTTAATTATTTTATTCAATTATCTTTCACTTCTTGCACAAAAACAAAAAAATAGGCACAGCATCATTTTTATTCATTTCTTCAATCGCTTTTTTCAAAAACTTTTATCTCCCCCTTTACTGCCCCCACACATACATATTAAGTCGAGTGACTTGGGCGGAAATTCTTAAAATTTAGCCGACGAGAAAGGCGATTTTACACCTGAA
>CAZSMA010000053.1:0-10364 GCA_964608065.1 uncultured Methanosarcinales archaeon | reverse complement strand
GTTTCTATTACCAATGTTCTCTACAACGAAGTTAGAAGTATTTCCATAAAAATCATCTGTAGTACAATTATTTTCAACAGCATCACCAGTATTTGTTAAAGCGCTTCCGTTTGTATAATTATTTTGTAATAAACAACCAGCCTTAGCACCATCTACTGCTCCAGCACCCCAATCCATTGTATCAAATGAAAAGTTTATAGCAACAGCTTCTGCTACCTCTAAACTTACTGTTCCAGTATCTGAAACAAATCCAGTTATAGCTAATCCAGGTTCAAAAATTTTTGATAACCTGTTTAGTGTTATAAGCATTCCTCCTAAAGAAATAACAATTGCAGCTATAAGCAATAAAGCCAATGTTTTATTTGAAATTTCAGCCATTTTTTATACCTCCTCTTACCCGGGTCTTACAACCTCGAGTTTAATATTAGCTTGAGATTCTGTAGATGTAGCAGGTTGAGATGGATTTAAAACAGTTAATCTTAAATTTCCTTGAGCTTGTGTCATTTGTTGAGTTGGTGGTTTTTGAGTTAGAGTTACAGTATTTAATACAACCCATGTTCCAATTACAGAGATTATTACAGCAAGAACTAACAATATTGCAATTGTTGTTTTAGATACATCTTCCATTTTCCTCTTTTTTCTTTTCTTTTTTGATTATTTTACTATTTATAATGATATTATGGGTTTTATATATAAATTTTTCCATTTTGAAGTAGATTTATTTAACTTATTTTTGAGTAGCTATTATCAATGGTTTAGCAGTTTGTTTTTATTTTTTTTTTTTTTGCCTTTATTTACAGTATCAATTAGATACATATATGATATATTTAATAAGCTATAGTAGTATACAAAAATGGAAATCTTTATATATCACTTAGATATATATATGATACAGATGGATTTACTCCATATAAGGGTTGGACCAAAAATAAAGAAAAAGATACAGTCTTTAGTAGATCAAGGTCTTTTTTCTAATAATGCTGAGGTTTCTAGGGAAGGTATAAGGAATATTATACTCAAGTATGATAAAAGGAAGAAGAAGGTAAGACAAAAAGAATGACAGATCAATTAATTCATATAAGGGTCAGTAAGGAGATGAAAAAACAGATTCAAGAATTAATAGATGATGGTTTATTTTCAAATCAGGCTGAAGTTACAAGAGAAGGTATAAGGTATATTTTGTTGAAATATAAGTATGATAAAGAAAAATGAAGATTTCAAATAATGTTATAGCAGCACTGGCATTGATTTTCATAATTATATCAGTTGTAAGTAATTTAGTAGTTTATATAAAAACAACTCCAAAGCAGCCTGAAATAAGTGGAGAAGCAACAGGTACAGTAGAATTATGTTTAAATAATGCTCCAGTTATGAATGATCAACCATTTAAACCAAATGTTACAATAGAGAATCCTTTTGTTTATTTTATAAACGGTACAGACAGTGATAATACAACACTTACTTTTATAGAAGGTAGTGATTGGCTGGAAATAACATATTACAACCAAACAGGTGATACAACTATTGGTATTATTAATTTGACTCTTACTGACGATTCATTAGTTGGTACTCAAACTATTGGAATCATGGTTGATGATAATCTTACATGCAAGAATAGCAGAAGCGAGTATAAAGATTATGATTTTGAAGTAATAATGTATAACAGAGCTCCTGTTTTAACATCAAATATTCCTGACTTTACATGGAGGGAAGATACAACTTTGACAGGACTTAACTTAGATGATTATTTTACTGATCCTGATGGAGACAACATAAGCTATAATCATACACCTATACAAAATATCCGGATTACATGGAGTAATTCAAGCAGTCATGTAGTTACATTTACTCCAGATTCAAATTGGTATGGTTTAAGGACTGTAACATTTTCAGCATTTGACAGTACAAATTCAACTGATAGCAATGTTGTTCATTTAACTATAACCAATACACCAGAAACTAGTGAGCCAGCTCCAGCTAGCGCAGCTGGTGGTGGTGGAGCTGGGGGTGGTGGAGGAGGAGGTCTTGGAGGTGCAAAGTATGAATGTAAGACAGACTGGTGGTGTGGAGAATGGAGTGAATGTTTATCTAACAAAACTATGATTAGAGAATGTCTTGATTTGAATAATTGTGGTATAGAAGATGAAGAAGATCCAGAAGTGTCTATGGCTTGTGTAACTTTCCCTCATTGTTTTAATGGAATAAAGGATTGGGATGAAGAAGATGTTGATTGCGGGGGAGAAGACTGTGAATCTTGTGAAACATGTTATGATGGAATTCAAAATCAGGGTGAAGAAGGGGTTGATTGCGGAGGGCCTTGTCCACCTTGCGAGACTAAATTAGCAACAGTGCCTTGTGTAAATGTTACAAGGGCTGAAAGAGATATATTGAATATAAGAAGGGGGGAGTTGAGCTCTTATGTAAAATTACCTGAAGGCTATTCCATAGCAGCGCCTCCTTTTAATTTGCATTGCCATGGTAGAAGTTATGAGCTTACTGTTAGTGTTCCTGATGATTTTACTGATGTAAGGGTCTTAAGGTGTACAGGTGAACAATGCTATCCAGAAAAACTTTCAGAGATAACAGAACTTGAGTGCGGTGGTGAAATAATGGAGGAGTTATTGAGAAAGGAAACAGTATTGCAACCAGAGTTCATGCCTATAACTGTTGAGAAGGTTAATTTAACTTTAAAATCTTTTGAAGAAACATTGAAATCCGGGTCTAATAAAGTCAAATTCTATGGTGAAGCATTTAAGGGTGCAGAGGCTTTATTAAAAATGCCTGATAAACCAGTGCCACAGCCAAAAAATCCAAGTTTGAAGATAATAGGCACTCCTATAAATATAGAAATATCAAAAGCAGGCAATGGAAGTTTAGGTTCTGTAATAACCATGCCTTATATCAGATCAGATGAGATTGATGAAGATTCAATAGCTATGTACGCAAGAATTGGTGAAGATGAATGGGATTATATTGGTGGAAGATTAGATAAAAATATTAAGACTGTAACTGCAAATGTTACAGACATTGGCAAGTATGTTATAGATGGTACTGCGCAATTTGCTTTAATGGGTATTTTATGCATTAATTGTTTGAATTCAACATTCCTAAAAGTTCATGAGCCTACTACTCCAAGCAGAGATGCTATTGTCCTGATTCATGGTTTAGCAGGAAGTGTGGCCTCTTACCAAAATATAATTGATGATATTAAACTAACAGACCAGCCATTGCAAACATGGGTATTTGGCTATCCTGCTTTCAAAGGTACTGATAAGAATGCTAAAGATCTTATGCATCATCTAGAAGCTCATTCAAGTGAATATGACAGGGTGTTTATTGTAGCGCATTCAATTGGAGGATTAATAGCGCAGCAGGCATTGTACCAAGGTAATTTAGCAAATCAGGAACAAATAGAGTATACTTTTGTTGATAAGGTTAAAAAAATGATTTTAGTTGGTGTTCCAAATGAAGGTACACCTGCAGCACAAGCATATCAAAATCTATTCAAGCACCTAGTGAATCTAAAATCTTCATTCAATCTATTTAGGCTGGATGAGATTGTACTGCAAGAATTGGTAACAGGAGTTATCACACCAAGGGTTCCTGGAGTAGATTATTATGTAATAGCAGGAACAAAACCTTATGAATTTAATCTTCTATTATTTAAGACAACAACAGCAGAGCTTTTAGAAATATTTGAGGATAGTGATGGTATTGTTACTGTCAGAAGTGCTCAGCGTGTAGGAGACGGTTATATAAAAAATAAATGCGAGGATTTCTGGAGTATAAATGTTACACATACTGGATTAATCTCTGAGCCTGTTGCAAGAAAACTTATAGAGAGGGTAATCTCTGAGCAATTGTTAGCTGAAAAAGATAAGCCTTTGTTAGGTCATACCAGCTATTATAAATTCCCTGTTACTGACTGCTTGCCTGATGATCAGCTTGTTGTAATAGGCAAGAAAATTAAGAAATCAGAGATTTATGATGGAAGCGGTTGTTTATGTGGGAATGGTGTTTGTGGGGAAGGGGAAGATGCAGATAATTGTCCAGATGACTGTGGTGTGTTGCTTGCAGGGCAAAGAAGAACATTAATTTTGACAGGAGTCATAGGATTGCTAAGTATAGTTCTAATGTTCTTTGCTTATAAACTTTCAAGCCCATATCTTGCAAAAGTTTTGCTGAAAATTAAATCAAAATTTACTCTGAAAAAGAAGAAGAAGGTTCCTTCAGTTGAAGTAAAACCACTGAGACAGACAATACTTGAGAGGTTGGATAAGTTAGAACAAAAGGTAAAAACAGAGACATTAGAAACACTTTCAAGAGAGTTCTCAGTGATAATCAGAGAGTTCTTCAGGCAGCAGTTTAATATTGAATATGAGTTTACTTATGAGGAATTGGAAAAAGAGTTCAAGACCAAAAAGTTAAAGCCAGCTTTAGCTCATGTGCTTGGTTCATTCTTTAAGAGAATTACTCAAATAGAGTTTGGTGGAGGTGCATTAACAAAAGATGAATTAAAGGCTTTAATAGTTGAGATAAGAGAGATTATAGAATTAACTGCAGAGAATACTGGTGAAAAAATTATGAAAGAAGAGGGCAAAGAAGAAATTACAGGGGAGAGAATAGAAAAGAAAAAGGAAAGAAAAAAAATGGAAGTAATTAAAATTAAAGGCACTGGGTTAAAAAGAATATATGCTATGATATCGCAAGCAGGAATTTATTTAAGAGAGGGTGAGGGAAAAAAAAGCAAAATGTTGTATTATGATGTGATGAAAACTTACAATAAACTTTCTGATAAGGAAAAAAAGAAAGTTTATGATGCAATTAAAAGATTGTATGATGAAATAAAGTTAACAAAAGGAAAAAAAAAATGACAATAAATAAAAAAGATATCCTTGGTGTAATGTTTTTATTATTAGTAATTAGCTTTATTACTTTGTTATATTCAATAAAGCCAACAATTACAGGTTTGGTTACAGGTCCTGTAGATGAGTATCATATAGGAGAAATTCCTGAACAAGAAGCTATTGCAGGTATGATGTACGCTATAAAAATTATTCCAAATACTGAAGATAGTATGGTTAGATTTTCGGATGATACTCTCTTGTTTAATATAACCAAAGAAGGAGTTATTAGTTTTACACCCAATGAAAAGGATGTTGGAGAGCATTATGTTGCTATTATCATAAAAGATGAAAACTATAATCATGAACATCAGATTGTTAAATTTAAGGTAATAGAGTAAAATGTATAAATTTAATAACAAAAAAACAAAAATTGGGTTTTTAATAGCAATAGCAATATTAGTGTGTTCAGTAAAAGTAGTTTTTGCAGCTAATCCTACATTTATAAATGTCCCAACTACAATAGAAGTAGCACAAGACAGTACATATAATTTTACAGTAACTGCATCTGATGCTGACGGAGAGTATCCATTGAATTTTACTGATGATTCTGAAGACCTAGTTTCTGTGTTTGATATGGGAAAAATAAATTCAACAGCTGCTTTAATTAATTTTACTCCAACAAATGATGATGTAAATGAGCATACTGGTGGTGTACATATTTCAATTATTGTTAAAGATACTTCATTTGAATCAATATTACAAGATGTATTGGTTAATATAACTAATGTTAATGATCCTCCTAATATTACATCCTATGTCCCTACAGATTTAACACCAAGTGTTGCTGAAAATTATTCAGTAGGGTTTTCTTTTAATTATACTGCAACTGATCCTGATACTGCATATGGAGATGTTTTAACAATTGAATGGCTTAAAGATGGAGTAAATCAAAGTTCCAACACCACGTGGACTTATAGTCCAAATTATTGTGATGCTGGAATATATAATATAACATTAAATGTTACTGATTCAGGTGAATTAGAAGATACACAACCATGGAATCTTAGTGTTAATAACACGAACAGGGTTCCTGTATTGAACAACACAATAGGAAATGTTAGTGTAACAGAAGATATAAATAATACAAATGCTATTGATCTGGATGAATATTTCTATGATAATGATACAATAGAGTGTACTGGTGCAAATCAGGATAGTTTAACTTTTAATGTGACTGGGAATAGTTCAGTAAAAGTTGTTATTGACACAAGCGATAATAAAGTAAGTTTTAATCCAACACCAAACTGGTTTGGAAATGAGACAATTTACTTTACAGTTTATGATAGTTATAATACAACAGACAGCAACAATATAACAATAAATGTTACTAATGTGAATGATGCTCCTGTATTAGATGCGATAGCTAATCAAAGTTTTGCAGAGAATGTATCTTTTGAGTTAACTGTAACTGCCTCTGATCCTGATAATGATATTGTTCCAGGTTTAGATACTTTAACTTTTTATGATAATACTTCTTTATTTAATATAAATCCTAGTAGTGGTGTAATTAGTTTTACTCCGACAAATGCGGATGTTGGGATTCATATTGTTAATATTACAGTAAGTGACAGTAGTTTAAATGACAGTCAGCTTGTTTGGTTTAATGTTACTGCTAATAATCCACCTGTACTAGATTCTATTGGTAATCAAACAGGGGAAGAGGGAACTGCATTCTCAATGACAGTAACTGCTTCTGATCCTGATAGTGATACATTAGTATTCTCAAGCAATTATTCGAGATTTACTGTGGCTACAGTCAATTCAACTGCTGCAACATTTAGCTTTACTCCTGATAATGATGATGTTGGTAATCATACTATTGAGATATTTGTAAATGACAGTTGGAATGCTGTTGATTCAGAAGTTATTTGGCTTAATATCATAAATGTCAATAATCCTCCTGTTTTAGCAAATATTGAAAATCAAAGCATTACACTAAATAAGACTTTCACATTAAGTGTTACTGCTTCAGATGCAGATAGTGATCCTTTAACATATTATACTAATGATACTACATTTAATGTTACAACAATAAGCAATAGTTATGGGTTCTTTAACTTAACATTTAATTCAACTAATGATATTGGTAATTTTACTGTAAATGTTACAGTAAGTGATGGAGCAAAGAATGATAGTCAGCTTGTAGGATTTTCTGTATATGATAATAGGCCTCCAGTATTTAATGCTGTAAGTGACCAAACTCTTACAGAAGACACGATATTCTTCCTGAATATAAGTGCTGATGATCCAGATTATGATAATTTGACATTTGATACAAATAGCACATTATTCAATTTAACCTGGGTAAATGCCAGTATGTCTAAACTTAATTTTACTCCAAATTCTTCTCAAGCAGGAGTTTATAATATTACATTTAATGTAACTGATGATAAATTTAAAGTGAATATGACAGTTGTGTTCACTATAAATGAATTTAATGATGCGCCTTATTTTGATCCTCCTCTGGTAAATTTATCTGGAATGCAGGATACATTATTTACTTATAATGTAAATGCAAGTGATGAAGAAAACGGAACAGATGAAGTAGAGGGAAATTTACATTTCTCAACAAATGCAACATTCTTTACTATAGATGAAACTACTGGTGAAATTAGTTTTACTCCGACAAATGCGGATGTTGGTACGCATGCAATTAATATTTCAGTTAATGATACTGTAAAGAAAAATACAACCACAATATGGTTTATTATTGCAGAATATAATGATCCACCAAATATAACTGCTTTTGCACCAAATAACACTGCACTTAATATTACTGAGAATAGTTCTCAACAATTTAATATAAGTGTTAATGAGCCAGATGGAGATACTGTTACATACTCCTGGTTGTTGGATGGCGTTGAACAAAGTACAACCCAAAATTGGACATATTATCCGAATTTTGGTGCAGCAGGGGTTCACAATTTAACAACAGTAGTTTCTGATGGCACATTAACAGATTCTCAATATTGGAATGTAACAGTTATTAATTTGAATAGAGTTCCTGTTTTTGGATTAAAGACACAGACTAATCAAACAGACTTTACTGGAGGAACTAATGTAAATACTAATGCTACTGCTGAAGCTGGTAATGTTACTTTAGCAAGGAATACCTCTATAACCTATTATAATACAGGTAATTTTACATCGTCTGTTATTGACTTGAGTGCAGATAGTGATGATGTTGCTTTAAATAATATTACATGGAGTCATGATCCTTTAAATGACACTAATATTACTATGCAAACAAGAACAAGTTCTGATAATAGTGCATGGACTGGTTGGAGTAATATTTATACAAACTCTAGTGTAACGCCTATAAACTCTACAGATAATAGATATATACAATACATGGCATTCCTTTCAACAAATGATACAAATAAAACACCTGTGTTAGAAGAAATTAGTTTGTCATATAATATTGCTAATTTTACAGGAACAGAAGACACAGTTTATGTAAACTGGATTGATCTTGATCATTTCTTTTCAGATCCTGATGGAACTACTTTGAATTACAGTCATAGTATTAGTACTAGTAGTCTAACTGTTACAATAGCGAATGGAACTAATTTAGTTACTTTAACACCAGATAGTAATTGGTATGGTACTGCAATATTAACATTTACAGCAAATGATTCAGAAGTAAATGCTACAAGTAATGAGATAACATTAACATTTACAGATGTATCTGAACCAAGCACAGCTACTCCTAGCAGTGGTGGAGGTGGAGGTGGAGGAAGAAGTGTTGTAGTAAGGACTCAGACTAAATTATTGAATATTACTGAGCCTACCTTCTTAGAGTTAGTTGTTCCAGGAACATTACAGGTTGGTCCTAATTCAACAATAATTGCTCCTATAACATTGAAGAATGAAGGCAATAGAACATTAGAAGGAATAGACTTGTCTGCTTATACTAACACAAGCCAAGTTACTTTTGAATTTACTAAGGATCATTTTGATAAACTCAGTCCGAATCAAAAGGAAAAAACAAACTTAATTATTACAACACATAATGTTACAGGGGCATTTAGTGTAAAAATAGAAGCGAGGGTTACAAATCCTGATGTTAAAGATACTGCTTTAATTCAAATGAGTGTTTTAGAGAATGTTTCTGAAAGAGTTAGGTATGTAAGGGATTTATTTATGCTAAATCCTGAATGTTTAGAACTAAATGAGTTATTGATACAAGCACAAGCTGCATTGAATAAAGGAGAGCATGACCAAGCAAATTATGTTTTAAATCAAGCAATAGAGGGTTGCAAGTATTTATTGACTGCAGGGCCTAGACAGTTTAAGCTATCCCCAGTAATCAAGGCAAGCGGTAAATTGCTGATTAGCATAGTGATGTTGATTGTTATCCTGTTGTTAGCGTTTATATATTACTTTATTAAGAAAAGCAGAAGAGAGAAGAAAAGTAAGAGAAGAGTAAAGAAGGAGAAAGAAGAGGACTTATTTTCATAATTATTTGTTTAATGTTTTGTGTATTTTTTTTAATTTAGGATATATGCTTTTTCTTTCTTTTAAAGGAAGGTCAGTATAAAGTTTATACCCTATAGCATATAGTGTTTTTGCTTTCTTAATATCTTTCTTGTTTATACTATTCTGGATGTTAAGGAATAAATTATTTAGTTTTTCTTCATCAACTTTCAATTTGCTTTTTTCTTTTTTTTCTTTTTCTTTTTTTGTAGGTATTGAAGTGTAGGTTACTATTTGATGATATATGTCTTTGACCCTTGCGTATACAGCGTCTCTTTCTTCGTGGCTGGAATTCTGATATAATCTGTTAAGAAGTACATATATTTTTTTAGCTATTACAATGTTTTTTGATTTTATATTTTTTTCTGCTTTGTCAGCTAAATCTTCTATAGTTTTTACTGCTTTATTCTGTTCTTTTAGTAACTTAATTTCTTTTTCTTTTTCTTCTTTTTTTTTTTCCTTCTTTAGTTTGATTTTTTCTTTTTCTTTTTCTGTTTTGTATAACTTTAATTTATGAAGAATTTTAAGTGCGTATTCATTTAGGCGGTGTAGCTTTTCGAATTTTATTTTTCTTTCTTTTTTTTCTTTTCTTTTTTTCTTTCCTTCTTTCCCTTTTATTCTTATTTTCTTTGTTAATAAGTTAATGAGGTATCTGAATTCAACTACAGAGTCTTTCAGTGTTTTTTTAGATAAGCCTCTATCGCTATATTCTATCACTGAAACACTTTCAGAGAACTTTTTTATTTTTTCTTTTAACTCTGGGCTAATTTTTTTTCTTTTATTTACTTCATTGACTAGTTCTTCGTAAGTGAACTCATATTTTAGTTTAAGAATTATAGCGAAAAATTCCCTAAATGTATGAAAAAAGCTTATGAAGCCGTCTTCTATTTTGCTTTGAAAGATCTGTTCTTCTATTAATTTAATTCTTTTAAGAACTTGTTGTTTTATTATGGTGAAAAAACATCTATGGAGAATATGTAA
>CAZSMA010000052.1:0-10494 GCA_964608065.1 uncultured Methanosarcinales archaeon | reverse complement strand
CAGCTAAGTTAAATGTGTAAATGAATTTTATATACTGCAATGTTGTTGCAAGAGGCACTATTTTTGCTAAAATAGGTATATCATCAAAACTGAATAAGAAGATTATGCTTGTAAATAATGTGGCAAGGAAAAATTTATTTCTGAATTTATTTATCTTGTAGAAGAATAAGATAAGGCCTAAGAAAAATAATATAGTTAAGATAGGAAGTCTGTTGAATTCTCTGTTGTAAGGCCATCTGAAGAAGTCACTGGAATCTAATCCAAGATTGTTTGTTTTATCAAGGATTTCTCCATTTATAAGCCTGTCAACAAAGAATTTAGTAGTAAATGCTCCTGTTGGGTTACCCATTGCGATAACAGCCATATTATCAACAGAAAATTCCTTGTATGTTGTGAATTTTGGGATTAGCCAAAATGAGACTAAAAGAAAGGAAATAATAGTAAGTATTAACATTGGTTTTATTAAATCAATGATTGTCTGCTTTTTGGCATGGAATATGGAAAAAACAAAAATGTGTATAAAGAATAGGATAAATAATGCATAAGCAAGAAATTGATGGCTTAAGAATGTTAGTGCTATTAAAGTTGATAAAATAACATAATCTCGTATATTTCTTTTTTTGTTGTAGACAAACTCATGGAATTTTCCTAAAGCAAATGGAAGGAAAAAAGCTCCTAGAGTAAAAGATACTGTTCCAAGGTTGTAGGTAGATTCTAATGAAACACCCCATCCAGCTATTGTCAATACTGAAATTAATGAACCAATTCCACAAACTATTTTTTTAAAATCAAACTTTGAGAGCATGTAATATATGCTTAATGGAATAAGGGAAAGAGTTACTGCTGCTAATGTGTTGTGGATAGCAACTGTGGAAATTGATTTAAAAAATAAAAAAGAAAAAGCAGCAATTAGCAAGTAAAGTAATGGCTGATATGTGTTCATTAATGGATTTCCAAGATTGGTGTGTTCGTAAAATCCAAAAACATCTCCGTTTTCTATATGATTAACTACAACTTCTTCATTAGCATAATTTGACATTGAGTCTCCTGCATAACTGTATCTGTCACTGAAAAGCATATCTCTTTGGATGAATAATGTAAATAATATTGCAAAAATTAGGAATATGTAAGTTAGATATTCTCTTTTTGTTTTTTCTTTTCTTTTCATACAAACTCACCAATGAAAACAACAGGATAGTTATTGCCTGTGTAAAATATTCTTGGTTTGCTCCATCTATTTAATGAATTGTTCTTTTTACTTCTTGTTCTGATATAATATCTTGTATCCTCTTCAAATTTTGAATAAAATGTGCAGGAACTGCCTTTAGTATCATAGCAAAAGCCATCTAAGCTTCTGAAGAAAGGATCTTTTGATATCTCTATGTCATATGAATAAGAAAAATCATAAACCAGGTTATATATGATGTGGATTTTAGAAGGATTTACAGTTTCTCTGTGGATAGGCGATATTATCAATGGAACTTTGCTTATGTGTTGATAAGTGTACATCAATAATATTGAGAATAAAAATATTATACATAAAGATAGGAAAATCAGATCCTTACTATTTAGTTTGTTATGGTATTTTTTTATTATTTTTATTTTGATCTCCCCTTTTTCTTTCTTCCTTTCTTTTTGTATTTATTAATTAGAATTATAACAATACTGATTAAAAAAGCACCTATAGATAATGTTAGTAATAAATTCTCATAAAATCTTTTCTGGAATTTGTATTCTATAAAGTGTTCACCTTCTGGGATTAGGACTGCGTTGAAATAAGGGCTTACTCTAATGTTTTTTGCAGGAATTTTGTTGATGTAAACATTCCAGTCAGTAGTGTATGTTTTCTTGAACAAAAGCAATCTTGATTTTTCAGTATATACTTGCGCTGAATAATAGTTTATTTTGTTTTTTATATTACTGATTGAATAAGAACTATCAATGGTGTTTTCAACCAGATCTATTTTTGCATAGTCTTCTTCAGGATTGAAAAATAAAGCTCCAGGAAGATTAGTATTGCTTATGACATGGATATCTTTAGAGATTAATTCTCTTAATTGTTTGTAATCCTGAGGATTATTTTGTTGTTTAAAATATAGGATTCCTGCAGGGTCTGTGTGGTCTATTAGTTCTTTGTCTAATTCAAAATTGTAGATGACTGGAGGAATAAGTTTGATTTTATAGGATTCAATCCATTTATGATTTAAAATGTTAAGGTGGTTGAAATTGTCAACAATACCTATGTATGGCTTATAGTTACTGAATTCAAAGACATTTTCTTTTTTATTGTGTTTATAAAGTTTGTAATATGAGTTTTCATCTATTAAATTAAGAGTGTTTGGAAGTTTCTTGTCTGTATCTTTTGATGTAATAACATAATCTATGTTGAAGAGATTCAGCAAGTTATCAGAAATAATCATTTCCCTTCTAGCCATACTTCTCATGAAATCAATCTCAGAGAAGACAATAGTTGAGTAAACAGAGTTTCCGTAAATTTTTGGGATATTTTCAACAACTAATTTGTTGTAAATAACATTATCATTTTGGTCTCTGTATTCAAAAGCAATATTACTGTTTGTTATGTTGTTTGATTCCAAGAGTGTCTTGAATTCTGAAATTTCTCCTTGATCTTTGAAGCCCATCAAAGTTCTAGTATGAGAGTAACGCTCTTTTAATGGGGAATAAAAAAGTAAAAGTAATAGTGCTATTGTTGCAATTATTTGAAATAATCTATTATTATTTTTTATTTTGTAGAATTTTACAACTTTTTCTTGTGCAAAATTAACAATATAGTAAATACTGAAAGCTGATAGGATTATTGCTGCTAAATCAAATAAGAAAATGAACCTTATGAATGCAACACTCTCGAAAATAGGAAGGAATTTGAATATTTGTATATCATCAAAGCCGCACATAAGTGCTGCGCTTATTATGAAAAATATGATTAAAAATTTGCTTTTGAAATCTTTTAATCTGAACAATAACATAATAAATCCAAGTATAGAGAATACAGTAAGTATTGGAAAACGGTAGAAATGCAGGTTATCAGGCCATCTGAAGTTTTCACCAGCAATCTCTCCAAAATTATTTGTTGAGTCAAGAAGCTCTCCATTAAAATATTTTTCAACAAACATCTGAATAGAGAATGCGTAGAAAGCGTTATCAACCCGTTCTGTTGAATCTGTGCTTATAGAGAACTCTTTGTATGTTATTAATTTAGGTACAAACCAGAACGATATCATGACTAATGATATGAGGCTAATTATCAACAATGGTTTTATCAAACTTAGTATTTCTTTTATTTTTGCATGGAATAAATAAGAGATAATGTAAATAGTGAATGTTATGAATATAAGATATGCTACCCATTGATGCGCTAATGAGGATAATGATATCAGGATTGCTAATTTAAGATAATCTGTGATGTTTCTTTTGTTGTAGTAAACAAACTCATGGAATTTTCCAAGAGTGAAGAAATATAAGAGTGTTGCTAGTGAGAGTGTGAGTAGTGCTGCTCCATGATAAGCTTCTAATGAATGGCCAAAAACTCCAATTGGAAGTATTGAGAGCAAGGAGCCAATTGCGCATACCATTTTATTGAACCTGAACTTTGAAAGCAAGTAGAAAACACCAACTGGTGTAAGTGAGTAGATAATTACAAATAAAGTGTTATGTATGACTAAAAGGGGGATTAGTTTCAGGAAAAGGAAAAAAATAGCTACAACTGCCAGATAATATAGGGGCTGGTACTGGTTCATCATAGGATATCCAGAATTAAAATGCTCGTAAAACCCAAAAACATCCCCTTTTTCAATATGTTTTATTAAATTAAACTGATTTGTATAATGGTATAAGCCGTCGCCCCATACACTGTGGTTGTTTGCAAAAACTAATTGTTTTTGAATAAAGATTGCAAATAAAACTGCAAAAATTAGGATTAGATATGGCAATATTTTTTCTTTTTTTTTCATGTTATTCAAAACCCTCTAAAAATACAAGGGGGTAGTTTTTTGTTGTGTAAAAAAAGGTTGTTTTGCTCCATGGATTTATGTTGTTGTCTATTATTGTTCTGGTTCTGATATAATATTTTGTGTTGGATTTAAACTTAAAATGGAATTTGCATCTGTCATTAGTCATGTTTTTACATTGGCCTTGGATATTTTGGAAATTTTTATCTTCTGATATTTCTATATCATATTTTTTTTCTCCTGGTTCTGTTAATATCCTGTTAGTTGTGACTTCAATCAGTGAAGGATTTATTTTTTCACCTTTAAAGGGTCTTACGATGATAGATATACTGTTTTTTTTCTGATAATAAGCTGTTGTTGCAAATAAGATAATTACTAAAAAAACTAAGAAAATAATAAAAATTTCTCTTTTATCAAGGCTTTTAAAGTATTTTTTTAAGTGTTTTAGCATTTTAAGCTTTTAATACAGTTATAGCACCCCTAGTATAATATCTTAATAATCTTAATGCAGGCAAGGGTTTTAGTGAAAATATGAATTTGAGATATTTTAATATTTGCTTTGGTCTGAAGAAGAACTTCACATAGAACATTTTTTGGAGTTTGATTAATTCGTCTGCTGTGAAGTTTTTACCTACAAAATTTGGTTTGCTTGGGAATTCAGTCATCTGTGTTAAGTCTTTTTTGAATGTTCCATATTTTGCTGCAATATCCCATAATTCTGTGTAAGGATAGGGATTTGTGATGCAAACAATTATAGTGTGGAAGGGGTTTTTCAGGGTTAAGTCTAAAGTGGCTTTTAAGTCTTCATGTGTTTCAGTTGGGTGATTTATCATGAATAATCCTCTAACTTTGATTCCGTGCTTATCTGCAAGATTTGTTACTTTTTTAACTTGCTCTACTGTGATGTCTTTGTGGATAAAATCTAATATTTTTTGGGAACCAGATTCAACCCCTATGTTAATCAGCCAACATCCTGCATCTGCCATTGTCTTGATAAGATGTTCGTCCATGTTAGTGACTTTTACTATGCACTGCCATTTTATTTTTGGCAAATGTTGTTTCCATAGTTTGCAGAATTCATAAACACGTTTGTTGCTGAAATTAAATAAGTCTTCTTCAAAATCAATCTCTTTTACACCATATTTTTTTACTAGGAATCCTGCTTCTTCAACCATGCTTTTAGCAGATCTTCCTCTCCAGGTTTTTCCGAAAACAGAATGATCACAGAAGATGCATCTGTAAGGGCAGCCCCTACTGGCTGAGATTGTTCCCAAAGGTTCATCATAAGATCTATCTGGATCAACATGATAATGTTTTGGATGAGGTAAAAGATGTCTTGCTGGGTATGGTAATGAGTCTAGATCTTTGATAAATGGTCTTGGAGGGTTTAAGATTATTTCATCTTTGTATCTGAATGCAATTCCTTTTATTTTTTTTAAATCTGATTTTGCTGTTTTCTTGTTTTCCAGGAATTTTATTAGTTCAACAGCTGTTTCTTCACCATCTCCGAATATTGCAAAATCAAAAACAGGGTCTTTTAAAGCGTCTTTTGGGTTTGCTGAAGGATGCGGGCCTCCAAGAATTATTTTTATGTTTGGGCTTAGTTCTTTTATTTTTTTTGCTATTTTTTGTGCAGCAGGATACATTATTGTTACAATGCCTAATCCAACCAATTCAACATTATTATCTTTTACAATTGAAGCTATTTTATCTGCATTTATGTTCTGTACTGTCATATCTATGATTCTGACTTTGTGTCCTTGTTTTTCCAGAACTGCAGCTACATATGCTAAGCCTAATGGCTGTAAGTAAGAACCTACATTCTTATAGCCATAGTATCTTTTTTCTTTATCATCTGGCTGTATTAATAGGATCCTCATAGTTCCCCCTGAGTTATTATTAATTAAAGCTATTATTAAAGTTTTCCATTAGAATCTTTATTTTTTGCTATTTATAGGTAATGCCTTAACTGTATAGCTCCAAAGACTGCTTTTCTTTATATTAATTAATTTAAATCCAGATTTTTGCAGAATAGAAATAATTTTATTTTTTTTTAGTAAAGTGATGTTTACTTTATGTGATTTATGGAATAGTTTGTACAATATTCCTGATATACTTGGTCTGCTTGTAAGTATGACTAAATTACCATTATCTTTAAGATGTTTTTTGAAGTTGTTCAATATTTTTGGATAGTTTTTCGGGTTGCAGAATTCAAGCACTCCTGCGCATAAAATGTTATTGAACTTTTTGTTTAGGTTGAAATCTTTAATATCTGCTGTTTTAGCTTTAATATTGTTTTTTATTGCTTGTTTTACCATTTTTTCTGAGAAATCAATACCAAAAACATCAAATCCTAATTTCTTTAGTTTTATTGCATAGTATCCAGAGCCAAGTCCAGCGTCTAGGACAGAGCCTTTGTCAAGCAGATTTTTGATAGAGTCGAATTCCTTTTTTTTTATTATTGATAATAATCCTGTTGAAGTCTTTTGGTTATATGTTCTAGCTTGTTTGTCAAAGTATGTTTTGACATTGCTTTGTTTTAAGAAATCATGCATTGTTATTGGTTTTATGTTCTTCTTATTTAACCATGATAGATAATTATCTAGCATTAAAAATAATTTTTTTCCTGTGTTTTTTGTTACATAAAAAGGTAGATTTTGTTTTTTCATATCTATGAATTCAAATGGATGGAAATAAGTGTTTAGGAAATTTTTGTTTATTAAAGAAAGGTTTGTTAAGAATTTTGAGAAGCTTAATGGATAGTTTCTGAACCATATCCATGAGATTGGGATTCTGGCTATAGGTGTTACTGAGATTGGAATTATTTTTATATTGTTCTTTGTGTGTATTTTTCTTTTTTTAAAAAAATTACAGTATCGTCCTGGAATACATGTTGGATGTAGTGAGGAATCATAAGAAAATCCTGCTTGCTTTAGTAATTTGTAATTTTTTAATTTTAGTCTTGGAGCTCTAAAACCGTAAATTGGTTTGTTTATTATTTTTTCGATAATATTTTTTGCTTTGGTTAAATCTTCTGATGTTATTTTTTTGTTAGAATGGTCTAAGCCATGGCATGCTATCTCATGCTGTTTTGATATCTGTTTTATTAGTTCAGGGTATTTTTCTGCAAAAGAAGCTGTTGTGAAGAATGTTGCTTTTATATTGTGTTTTTTTAGTAGTTTTAGAAGTATTGGGGTTCCTTTGTAGCTAATATCAAAATCAGGATATTTATTTGAACCAAACTCTTTATGGACATCACATTCTTCAAGGTCTATTGTAAAAAGCAAGTGTTTCAAATTATCCCCCATTGTTTTAATATGGAAATGTTTATTTAAATGTTTTGATAAAAATCAATAATAGAATTTAATTTGAAATAATAATAAAAATTAAGCGCCTAATCTGATTATTGCATTGCCACCTGTGCGGGAGTATTTATTTGCGTTAAACTTAATTCCACCATCTACTTCTGAAGTATCTGTTGGCGCTGTTTTGTTGATGCTGATGTCGCAGCTTTCTAAAATTACCATGTGCATCAATTATAATATTTTACTCCTTGATTAATATCAATTTTGATATGAAATAGGAACATTTATATAGTAATTCATTTTTTAATTAGCAGTATGAATGCAATTAAACTCCTAAACAAATTAAAAATATACCCTGTATTTAGTGCAAAAGAAGTATCAAAAATATTAAATTGCAATAAAAGATATGCCAATTTAGTATTAACAAGACTTTATCGCAAAAAGGCAGTAAAAAAGATAGAGTTTGGTAAATATACTTTATGTAATCTTGCCCAAACCATAGCTGCCCATTTAGTTATACCCTCATATATCACTGGCTGGTATGCTTTAAAAGTTTATGGTCTAACCGAGCAGCTACCACAGCAGATTGATGTTCTAACCACTAAAAAGAAAAATAATAAGATAGTAGTTTTTGGTAATGAAAAAATAAGGTATTTGAGTGTCAATAAGAAATACCTTTTTGAATTTTTCAGCGAAGTTAGTGAGCAGTATACTATGAATATTGCTTCGATAGAAAAAACTATTATCGATTGCTTATATTTCAACCTTTCCCCAACATCAGTTATTATTCAAGCAATTAAAATTGGCAAAGACAAGATTTCTTTAGATAGAATTAAAAAGATTTGTTTAAAATTAAAAAACAAACAATTTTTAAAAAAAAATGGTATAATTTTTGATAGCATAGGCTATGATTTATACAAAGACTTCAAAAAATATTTAGATTATAACCCGCTAATTATCGATAAAACGTTATATAGCTTACTGGATAAATCTAAGTTAAAGAAATGGAGAATAGTTAAATGCCAATAAATTTTTTTGAACTAGAGAAATTAGCTGAGAAAGTTCATTTATCATTGGAAAATACAGAAAAAGAATTGTTTCATAATATTTTTTTATATTCACTTTTTAATCTTACGCGGCTTAAAAAATATACAAAATATTTGGCTTTTAAAGGCGGAACCTGTTTATACAAATGTTATGGTTTCCCAAGATTTTCAGAAGATTTGGATTTTGATATTTTGGCAGGAAAATTAGTAAAAAGAAATATTGATTTATTGTTTAACAAGCATTTAACAAATACATTAAGAGAACTTTTTGGATTTAGCAATATTAATTTCATAATAAAAGAAAACCCTACAGGTTTTAATGTACACACTGACATTAGGGGTCCAGCTTTTTCACAAACCCATAGAAGTAGCCATGTAAAATTTGATTTATCATCGAGAAAAAAGTTGATATATGGTATTAAGAAAAAGTATCATGATACCTCTTTATTCCTAAAGTACTATAGACTTAAAGGAATCATAAATTTGAACGTAGTCGATCCAAAAGAAATATTTGCTGAAAAAATTATAACAATTTTGGATAAAAATTTTATTTTTGGTCAAAGAGACGAAGCAAGGGATTTATTTGACCTTTATATTTTATTATTAAAAGGTTATGTTTGTAAAATTAAAGATATTTGGAAAAAATTACCTGCTGGTAAAACAGAAGCATTTACTCTAAAAAATTTTTCAGATTCCATTTACCACTCAGCAAAACCAAACGAATGGGATATGATGGTAAATCAATTAATCATAGAACCCAAATTGAAGGAACTAGGATTATCTATTAAAGATATTAACTTCCATGACGTGAGTAAATTTGTCATTAATAAAATAAGCTCTCTTTATTTCTAATCCTATAAGCTAAATTTTTAATTAGCAAAAAGCAAATATATATTGCGAGTGAGTGATGGATTTTGCTGGAATTATGTGATGAAACCTGACAGATATTGCTAAAAGTTGTTGTAGGAAAAGGCTTGTTTGGGCTTGGTTTGCGGAGGATGGGGTGGTTTTTTGAGTTGGTAGATAAAAAAAAAAAAAAAAAAAACAAGTTTAAGAGCCTAACTGAATTATTACATTGCCTGTGTCGTCTAATCTGATAGATGCTCCTGTTGTGTTTATTAGGTATATATTATTATTTTATTCTTATCTTCAGGATATATTGTAACTTCTTCCCCTTTCTTTAAATTTAAAAAATCAATTATTTTTTTAGGCAATCTTATATCTAATGTTGATCCTGCTTGACCTATTTTTGTTTTAGCTTGTAATCCCCAAAGACCTTTCTTTTTTGCAATCCCTGTCATCTTTTTTGATGTTTCTTCACTAAAATAAGTTTCATTGCATTTTTCACATACTTTCGCAGGAAATTTCCCTATCTTAATGCCGTATAGAGAATAATCTACTTTTTTTATTTTCATTTTTTTTCCACATTCCCAACATAAATTTTCATCGTTCATAGTAAATCACCCTTTATCTACAAATACTGTTTTAATCCTGTAAATATCACCTTTTCTTTTGTAAGCGACTTTGATATATGTGTATGTAGCGAGATAACCTTCTGTTTGCCTGGATATTGAACCCATTTTTATAGCTCTTTTAATTTGACCTTCGTCTATTCCTTCAATATCCATCTTTTTTTTTGCATGTAAGCTTATTTGTATGATCATTAAAATAACCTTTAGTAATGACTTATAATTATTAGTAATTATAAGTTATATTTAAAGTTTTCTATTTTAATTAAGAGAAATCAATATAGGAGATAAAAAACAATTAAAAACTAATCAATAAATATAAATAAAAAAATAAATAAAAAAACTAGCTTTCCAAACAATCTTTAAATTCTGGATAATATTATTGACAATGTTATAATTAAATAAAAAAAAAAAAATAAGATAATTTTTATTATTTGCTCATCTCTTTAAATCGTAGAGCTTTCAAGTAAGCTTCCTGAAAGCCATAAATTTCCTGAACTATCTATGTAAGCTTTACAATTTCCAGTTGAGTCTTGAACAATAAAGCTATTAGCAGGAGCAGTGCAACTACCTCCGTTATCTGATGAGGCAGTTCCAGCTAATCTCATGTTTCCAGTAGCATCATTAATCCATGCAACAGCACTACTGCCAGAATCTTGAATTATGAAGTCATTACCATCAGGAGTTCCAATAGAGCTTTGAGTTA
>CAZSMA010000051.1:0-11122 GCA_964608065.1 uncultured Methanosarcinales archaeon | reverse complement strand
GGATACATAGATGCAGAAGGGCACATTGGTACAAAAAATAGGGCATATTTAATGATAGCAAGTTATGATAAAACAATATTACATCAAATATATAAAAATTTAATAAAGTTTGGACTAAATTGTCCTAAACCAAGAATATCAAAAAAGAAAGGATATACTAGCTTAAAAAATCCGATACCTTATAGAAAAGATATGTGGGGAGTTAGTGTTCATTCTAAAAAATCATTATTGCCTTTATTTTCTAAAATAAAGCCATATTTGAAACATGCAAATAGGGTGAAGGCAATGTTTAAAGCAATAAAACAAATAAATTATCGGAATAAAGAGTTTGGTTATCAAAGGATGTAGGTGAGAATATGTATTCAAAAGAAATTATGAAACGTTTTTCCAACCCGAAATTTCATAAGAAAATTAAAAAATTTAATGGTGTTGGAGAAGTAGGAAATGCAAGGTGTGGTGATGTAATGAAAGTTTATATAAATGTGGAAAATAATAAAATTAAAGATATTTCTGTTGAAACTATGGGTTGTGTAGCTGCAATAGCCTCCTCAGATTATCTTTGTGAAATTGCAAAAGGCAAAACACTAGACAAAGCATTAAAAATAACAAATAAAGATGTTATTAAAAAAATGGGTGAGGTCCCCCCTCTAAAACTTCACTGCAGTATATTAGCAGTAGATGCTTTAAAGAAAGCAATAGAAGAATATAGAAGAAAAAAATGAGTAAATGGCGTGAAAGATTTAAACTGAGTAGAAATCTAGTTTTTACTAAAAAGGATTTTGATTTATATTCCAAACAAGTTAAAGATGAATTTAATTTTTATAAAAAATATCTGAAAAAAGGAAGCAAAATTTTAGAGCTAGGTTGCGGTCTTGGATGCACTGCAGTACCCTTATCACATTATTATAAAATCACATGCATTGATGTTGACAAAGAGGTATTAAGGTATGCTGAAATCAATGGAAAAAAATTTGGAAAGAACATGAAATTTAAGCTAATGGATGTAAACAATATAGATAACTTCAAAGAAAACAGCTTTGATGCTTGTACACATGGAGGCTTCATAGAACACTTTCCTGAAGGAAAAATAAAAACCTTGCTAAAAAAACAGCTTAAGATAGCTCCATTAATTTTGTTTTCAATGCCTATCAAAACAAAACACAACCTTAAAGCCTACAAAACAAGAAAAATAGGCAATAGACAGATACATGTTGATCAGATATACAGAAACTTATGGACTAAAAACTATTGGCTTAAAACAATATTGAAAGATTTCAATGTTGTTGATTTTAAAGAAGGAAACCATAAAAATTCAATTAGCGGTTTAGATGAATTAATGGTTGTGATAAAAAAATGAAATGTAATCATAAGAAACCAGTAATAACTCTTTATTCAGGAGAAAAGCTCTGCAAGGATTGCTTCTTAAAATACTTTGAGAAAAAAGTAAGGAAAACCATAAGAAAATATAAACTAATAGATAAAAAAGAAAAACTGTTAGTAGCTGTTTCTGGAGGAAAAGACAGCACTGTTGTTTTATACTTACTGAATAAAATTATAGAAAATAAAAAAATTAAGATTGAAGCTTATCATGTAGATCAGGGTTTAGGAACTTATTCAAAAAAAAATCTGAAGAATGTTACAGATTTCTGTAAAAAAATAAAGATAACACTGCATAAGACAACTTTCAGAAAAGAGTTTGGATACTCTGTATGTTATATTAGAGATATTTTAAAAGAAAAAGGTCATAATATTAAGTCATGCACTATTTGCGGTGTTTTAAGAAGGTATTTGATTAACAAAGAAGCAAGAAAACTAAAAGCAACAAAACTGGTTACAGGTCATAACCTGGATGATGAAGCACAGAATGTTATAATGAACATTTTCAGGAACAGCATTAATATTCTTCCAAGATTAGGACCTAAAACAGGATTATTAGAACATAAGAAATTTATTCCAAGGATCAAACCCTTATATTTCTGCTTTGAAGAAGAAGTTAAGTTATACTCTAAACTAATGAAATTTAATTTAGTATACGAAGACTGTCCTTGCTCTGTTGATTCATACAGAAAATCAGTTAAACATATGTTAAATGATTTTGAAAAAAAATATAAAGGAACAAAAAACTCAATTATAAGTTCATTTTTAGGATTACTACCTACATTAAAGAAAGGGTCTTCAAAAGAAGAGCTTAAATTCTGCAGTAAATGCAAAGAAGTTTCAATGGATAAACTATGTGCAGCATGTAAGATATTGGAGAAGTTAAAGAATTAAGTTTAGCAAAAACCCAACTATTAAAGTAGATGCAACCATTATTGATGCTGATTTTATCATATCTTTAATACCTAGTTCTTTCACCAAAACAGCAAAAGTAGCTATGCATGGAAAATACATTGTCAACACAACACTAGCAATAACTAATTGCTTAACACTCATTCCTAAAGGCAATAACATTCCCACAGCAACATCTTTTCTAAGAAAACCTGCAACTAAAGCACTAACAGCTTCTTTTGGTAACCCAAGAACACCAACTATAATGGGTGCAGTTAAATTACTAATAAAATCCATTATTCCAAAGACATATAACACATTGATGATAAAAACTCCCAACATCATATAAGGTATAGCACCCATAATAAAGCTTTTAACCCTTATAAATATTTTTTTGAATAACCCTGCCCAATAAGGAATCCTATAAGGAGGTATCTCTGTAAACATTTCATAGCTTTTGCCTTTTACCAGTTTGTTCATTATAAAACCAAGAACACTCCCCACTACAAAAAGTGTCAAAAAAACAATCCCAATACCTTTGAAACCATATCTGCCAACTAAACCAATTATCATAGCAGTCTGAGCCATACATGGAACACATATTGCCATTAACGTAGCAGCAATAAATTTCTCTCTTCTTGTTTCTAACACTCTAGTAGCTAAAGCACCAGGAACATTGCATCCAAATCCAAGCAAAGTTGGAATTACAGCTAATCCATGTAATCCTATTTTATGCATTACAGTATCAAAAACAACAGCTAATCTAGGCAGATAACCAAAATCCTCTAAAAAACCCAATACAATATAGAATGATATAATATAAGGAAGAACCATTGCTATTGGAACATAAAATCCAGTTGTTATTAATCCCATGCTTTGAGTATAATCTATCTGCCCATTAATTAAAGTGCCAATCAATATATCATGAATAAAATTCTGACCAACAAAATCACCAATGGCTGTTACAATTGGAAGATACAAATTAAAAAGTGGGTCAAAAACATATGTTATTAGGCCTTCTCCAACAAATCTTATGATCTCAAACGAGATAAACAGAACAATTAATGCAATAATCATTCCAGGCAATGGCTTAACGCTTTGATCACCTAACCATTCCAAAAAAGTATGATGTCTATGAGTTACTTTCTGCACTTGTTTTATTATATTTCCAATCTTAACCCATCTTTCTTTATCAGAATGTTTTTTAATCTTGGGTGATTTTGCTTTTGGTAATTTATCAACTAACTCTTTAATACCTTCTCCCGTAATACCCACAGTAGAAACTACAGGTACATTTAGTAATTTCTCAAGTTTTTTAACATTAATTTTAATTCCTTTATGCTTTGCTTCATCTGAAATGTTCAATGCTACAATTAACTTTACTTTTTTCTCCATTAATTGCAAAGTTAGATTAAGATTTCTTTCAAGGTTAGTTGCGTCAACAACATTTATCACTATACTACCTTCTTCCAACATCTCTACAGCAACTTCTTCTGCTTTATTAGTTGGCTTTAAAGAGTAGGTTCCAGGCACATCAATTACTTCTGCTTCTTTTCCCTCAAATAACATATTACCTTTCTTAAATTCCACAGTTGTACCAGAATAATTAGAAACAATAACACTTGCTCCTGTCAATCTAGAAAAAATAGCACTTTTACCTACATTTGGATTACCCATTAAAAGAACTCTTTCTTTCATCTTAAATAACTTCTACAATTATTCTATAAGCCATACCTCTACCAATAGCAATCCTCATATTATCTATTTCAACTACTATTGGCCCACCAAAAGGGTGTGAACTTATAACCTTAACCTGTTTTCCAATTCTAACACCTAAAACAATTATTTTTGTTTGAAAGCCCCTACCCCCTCCAAAATATTTTATTACTCCTTTCTTTCCTATGCCAAGTCTTGAAAGCGCAGTTTCCATTTTACCTACCTTCTAAAAAGTTGGTTATTTTATTTATTGTGCTTTGACTAAGAAGATGCTCTATTTTACATGCATCCTCTTCAGCTATCCTCTTGTCTATTCCCAAAACCTCAACAAAGAATTTAGATAATAGTTTATGCCTATTGTATATGTTTCTTGCTTTTTGTTCACCTTTTTTTGTTATTTCAATACTACCATATTTCTGGTACTTCACCATTTTTTTTTCTGCAAGCTTCTGCACAGCTTCTGTCGCACTTGATAGTCTTACATTCAGTTTTTTAGCAAGCTCTTTGTTCCTTACTTTATCTTTTTCTTTTTTTAACATATAAATACTTTCAAGATAATCTTCCATGCTATTACTCATTGCCATAGAAAGTTAGGCGTGCCTAAGTTATATATAAAGGTTTCGGAAATCAATCATTTTGCTTCATTTGGTATGATATTAGGTTCTGTATTTATGTTTATATTGTCTGGGTTATTGGGTGTTTAAGAAGTTCTAAAAACGAAACCTTTATATATCACTATCATAAAGTAGTTACTATTGGTGGTAATATTGAACATAGTCAAAGCTATTGTTGAATTATACAGAAAAACTGCAACTGAATTACCAGAAGATGTAGTTAAAGCAATACAAAAAGCAGATAGAAAAGAAAAGAAAAACACTATCATAAAACAGACATATAAGGATATAATTGATACTATAAGTATAGCAAAAGAAAAACAATTACCAATATGCCAGGATACTGGAACACCAATTTTTTATATTAAAGTTCCTGCTGGAACTGATCAACATAAGATTTCTCAGAAAATATTGATTGCAACAAGGTTAGCAACAAAAGAAGTTCCATTAAGACCAAATGCAGTTTTTGCTTTTAATGATAAAAACACCAATGATAATACTGGATTAAGTGAAGATAAGACTGATATAAATTTACCAGTTATTTATTTTGAAGAACACAATAAAGATGAAATTATAATAGATCTAATGCTAAAAGGTGGAGGATCTGAAAATGTTGGAAAAACATACAGCCTTCCAGATAAAAATCTTAAAGCAGGAAGAGACTTAGATGGAGTCAAGAAATGCGTTATAGATTGCATTAAAAAAGCAAAAGGATTTGCATGCCCTCCTGGTATTGTTGGAGTTGCATTCGGCTCTCCAAAAGATAAAATTGCTATAGAATCAAAAAAAACACTATTAAGAAAATTAGGTGATGAAACTAAGTTTGAAAAAGATATTTTAAAGGAACTGAACAAATTAAATATTGGTGTTATGGGTTTAGGTGGAAAAACTACAGTTCTTGGAGTTAAAATCAAAGCTTTGCACAGACATCCTGCTTGTTTCTTTGTTGATATTTCTTATAGCTGCTGGGCAACAAGAAGGAAAAGATTAATATATTATAATAGTAATATCATTATAGAATAGGGGGTTTTTTAAAAAAAAAATGAAAATTTATTTACCTGTAAGAGGAAACAAGGAGTTATCTGAATTTAAAGTTCCTACAAGTCTTTTGGGTATTGTTTCCCTTGAATTGAAAATATTAAAGGAAGAAAATAATTCAGGAATTGGAAAAGATAAGGCTGATGAATTTATTAATGCTTTAGTTCATAGATTACATCAAGGATATGAGGGTAGTTTTCATGGTGCTGATTTTACTGGTGTAATTGTTGAATTATTTAAGGAATTATTAGTAAAAGAAGATAGGTGGGTTTATATTAAACACCTTAATGGATATTATCCTCCAGACTCATATGAGGCTATTCAATACGATAACAATCCAGGATTCCAATGAAAATCTCAATCATAGGAGCAGGACAAGTTGGTGCAACAACCGCCTTAAGAATTGCTGAAAAACAATTAGCAGATGAAGTTCTTTTAGTAGATATTGTTAAAGGATTAGCTAAAGGCAAAGCTTTGGATATGTCACAAGCAGCACATGTTGAACAGCATGATACTAAGATAATCGGAACTGAAAACTTTGAAGAAATCAAAGATTCAGATATTGTTATTGTAACAGCAGGATTAACAAGAAAACCTGGAATGACAAGAGAAGATTTAATCGGAAAAAACATAGAGATTGTTAAATCAATCTGCGAAAATATAAAAAAATTTGCTCCAAATTCTATAATCATAATGGTTACAAACCCATTAGACATAATGAGCTATGTTGCTTTAAAAGAAACTAATTTTCCAAAACAAAGAGTTATCGGAATGGCAGGAATACTAGATTCTGCAAGATTAGGAAACTTAATTGCAGAAGAACTTAATGTTTCTAAAAAAAATATCAAACCAATGGTCCTGGGTGGACATGGTGATTCAATGGTTGCTGTTCCTGAACACACTTTAGTCAATGATAAACCTTTGACAGAATCAATGGACAAAGATAAAATTAATGAAATAAGTGAAAAAACAAAAAATGGAGGAGCAGAAATCGTACAATACCTTAAAACTTCAGCTTGGTACGCTCCAGCTTCTTCAGTTGCAAAAATGGTAGAAGCAATAATCAAAGATTCAGATGAAATATTGCCAGCGTCAGTCTATCTGGAAGGAGAATATGGTTATAATAACATCTTCTTAGGAGTTCCAGTCAAACTAGGAAAAAATGGAGTAAAAGAAATAATCCAATTAGAATTAAATGAAGATTCAAAAAAACAATTAGACAATAGCGCAAATATCACAAAAAAGAATATTGAAAACATAAAATGATTTCTCTTAAAATTCCATTACAAGAAAAAGATATAAAAAAACTTAAAGTAAAGGATAAAGTAAATCTGACTGGAACAATTTTCACAGCAAGAGACTTAGCTCATGATTTTCTATCCAAAGAAACACCAGAATTCAAAGATGAAATAAATGTTATCTACCACTGCGGTCCTTTGGTAAAAAAAAAGATAATCAACTATAAGGTTGTTTCAGCAGGACCAACAACTTCTAAAAGAATGGAAAAATTCATGGAAAAAGTCATAAAAAAATACAAAATCAAAGCAATAATCGGAAAAGGAGGATTCAGCAAAGATATGCTTAAAATATTAAAAAAATATAACTGTGTATACTTACAAGCAACAGGTGGAGCAGGAGCTTTACTTGCTAAAAATATCAAAAGAGTTATAAATGTCTATAAATTAGAAGAATTCGGACAAGCAGAAGCAATATGGCGCTTACATGTTGAGAATTTTCCAGCAATAGTTGCTATGGCTAACGGAAAAAGTTTGTATTAAAATGGTTCAGAAAAATCGGAGATTTTTGGAACCCCAGAAATCACAAGGAGGTGATTTCTGATGGTACTAGAAAAACTAGGAGATTCATTAAAAGGAACTTTGCAAAAGATTGCAAAATCAGTTTTTGTAGATGAAAAACTAATCAATGAACTAATTAAAGATATCCAAAAAGCACTATTACAATCAGATGTTAATGTTCAGTTAGTATTTGAACTAACTAAAAAAATCAAAGAAAGAGCTTTAAAAGAAGATTCTAGAGCATTAAGCAAGAAAGAGCAGTTAATAAAAATAGTTTATGATGAATTAGTCAATTTCTTAGGTGGAGAAGGTCATAAGATAGAAATAAAAAAAAAACCCTTTAAAATAATGTTGGTGGGTTTATTCGGAAGTGGAAAAACAACCACAGCTGGAAAACTAGCCAGATTCTTTACTACAAGAGGCCATAAAGTTGCATTAGTCGGATTAGACATACATAGGCCAGCCGCTATGGACCAGCTTCAGCAAATAGCTAAGAAAGCCAAAGTTCCATATTATATAAACAAAAAGGAAAAAGACGTAATCGAAGTATGGAATGAATTCAAAGATGAATACAAAAAATTTGATGTTCTTATCATAGATACTGCTGGAAGAGATGCTTTATCTAAGGATTTAATTGAGGAAATAGAAACAGTTAATGAAAAAGTAAAGCCAGATGAAAATTTATTAGTAATAAGCGCAGACATAGGACAAGCTGCTCAAAAACAAGCAGAGCAATTCCATAAATCCTGTGGAATAACTGGTGTTGTAGCAACAAAAATGGATGGAACTGCTAAGGGAGGAGGAGCATTATCTGCATGTGCTGTGACAAAAGCTCCAATCAAGTTCATTGGAGTTGGAGAACAAATCAATGACCTAGAGCGATTCAATCCACAAGGCTTTGTTTCAAGATTATTAGGAATGGGCGATTTAGAAGCTTTACTGGAAAAAGCAAAAGAAGTGATAAAAGAAGAAGATGCAGAAGATTTAGGAAAAAGGTTGTTAAAAGGTGATTTTAATCTTATAGATTTATACGAGCAGATGAAAGCAATGAGACAAATGGGTCCTTTGAATAAGATCATGGAAATGGTTCCAGGTTTATCTCAAATCAAGATGCCAAAAGAAGCTTTACAGGTTCAGGAAGGTAAATTAGAAAAATGGAAAATTGCAATGCAGGGTATGACTAAAGAAGAACTTGAAGATCCTGAAATATTAGATGCTTCTAGAATTGACAGAATATCTAAAGGTTCTGGTATTTCTACAAAAGATGTTAGAGAACTAATCAAACAGTATAGACAGGGAAAAAAGATGGTAAAGATGATGAAAGGCAAAGGAATGGACAAGATGATGAAGAAATTCCAGGGAAATATGCCTGGGATGAAGTTTAAATAAATAAAAATAAAAAATCACATAGCAATATCAACTGTTAATTTATCATAATCAAAAATTGGTTTTACTTTGTAACCAGTCTTACCTTTAACAGTAATTTTTTTTGTTTCTAGTAAACCATATTTAACTAGTATATCCAGATCTACAACAACACTTTTAATTTGCCTGTTTGTTAATTTAGCTAATTCATATACTGATTTAGGTTGTTTATGTTTAATCACTTGCAATAATTCAATTCTTCTTGGAGTAAAGAATTCTCTAAAAGATACTACACTATTAAAACTTAAACCCTTTTTTTTAACATTTTTACCCCCCTTTACATCTTCCATAACTTCAGCTGCTTCTTTCAAAACATCTTTCAAAGGTTTTATTTCAACTATAATGTTTTTTATTTTCATTTTATTTCACCTCTAGTAATATTATCAACGTCTTTTTGGAAATCTTCAATTAATTTCCATTCATCTATAAATTCATAAGGTGATTCTCTAGAGCCTCTATGAATATGATGACCTCTTTTTTCATGGTTGTCATAACATAATATTCTTTTTCCGTCTTTGATCAATACAAGCGAATATTTGAACCCTTCTGGATGAAACCTATCTTTTTGTACTTTGTAAATTTTAATATCAACTATGTAATTTTTATGTATATGCTTATGTTCAAATACTAGTTCTACCATACTATATGGTATAGAATAACTTATATTTAAATGTTTTGATTTTGCTTATTTAAACAAAAGACTATCCCTCACTATATAATATCTAATTATACCAAAATCAGCTTTAGTATACTAAACCATAATATTTATATACTAGAATTCTTTCTTTGTTTATTTAGGGGGTGTAAATTTGGTAATTTTATTTGACCAGTTTAATTTACCAGAGGATATATTTGAAATAGTTTTTGCTACTTCTCAGCAAAAGATCGTAGGTAAAGTTTTGATTGATTACATTAAGAAAAAACAAGGAGAAGTTACAAAACCTGAAATGTCAGAGTTTGCTACTAAACTGCATAATGGAGACTTAGTTACAGAAATAGATGAAGAGCCATACAAAGGAAAAAAAGTAAAACTTTCTTATAATAAAAGACAATTTTATGACAGGATATTGACTCCAATGAAATCAATGGGTATAATAGATTATGATCTATACAAGAAAACATATAGAATTAGTGACAAATTCCAGAAAGAGATGATAAGAATTGGATTGATGTGGTTAAAAGAGTTCAGAAGACCTCCTTTGGCTTTGAAAAAGAAAAATCTTAATGCATAAAGAACTTTAATTTAACTAAAACATAAATTATATACAATATTATCATGACTATTGCTTCTTTTTTCTCGAACTTTAATTTTCTCCAGAAGAAATATAATGCTATTAATGAAACTGCAAACCAGAATGGTAAATCAAAATAAAGCAATACAGGACTTATTTTATAACCTGAGATGATTGCTCCAATACCTAATGCAAACATTGGGTTTGTGATATTACTTCCGATTAATGTTCCTAATGAGATTCCAGTTGAGCCTTTTAGTATAGCTCTTAATGCAACTGTCATTTCAGGCAATGCAGTGCCCACTCCCACTATAACTGTTCCTATAAACGACCCTGATAAATTCCATAAGCTTGATATTTTTAATGCATTACTGACAACCAGATTTGCAGAATACAATAAAGCCACAATTCCAACTATTATAAATAAACTATCTCTTAACAAGTCTGTCTTGAATTTGTTTCTTTCAATAACCTTTTCCTTTCTTGCTATCATTATTAAATAAACAATATAAGCTGCAGTAATGAATATCCCTTCTGCTCTTGAAATTGTTGAATTTAAAGATAGTAAAAATAATAATAAAATTGAACCAAGCATAACTAAATAATCTCTTTTTAATATCTTTTTATCAGAATGGACTTTTGTCAGCAACGCTATAAAACCTAGAACAAATGTTATCTGTATTATATTTGAGCCAATGTTCGTTCCTACAGCTAAACCTGAAGCATCTATCCCTTTAAGGATATCAATACTGGCTATAATGTGTGTAAATATCTCTGGCAATGAGGTTCCTATTGATAATATTGTTAATCCAATGAATTCTTCTGAAATATTGAAATGCTTAGCTATTCTTTGAGCAGCATCTACCACTAATCCTGCAAAGAACCATATTCCTAATACTCCTAAGATAAATAAAATAATTTCTAACATAGGTTAAAAGTCTGTTTTTATTGGTTTATATAGTTTTTCATAAACTTGCAAGTAACATTTATATATTATCTAATTCTGGATTATATTTTATGAAACTTATAGCAG
>CAZSMA010000050.1:0-11122 GCA_964608065.1 uncultured Methanosarcinales archaeon | reverse complement strand
TAAGCATCAAAGATTCTGTCTACACCAAAACTAACACCTGTTGAAGGATATTCTTGTTTAGATCCTAATAAACCTCCAATCATTTTATCATATCTCCCACCACCTGCAACACTTGATTTGATTGAAGAGTTCTTTAGAATAACTTCAAAAACAGGGCCTGTGTAGTAAGCTAAGCCACGAGCAAGGCTGATGTCAAATTCAACCTTTACATTCATAATATCTAGATAGTTTAACAGTTCTTTAATTTCTTTTAATCCTTCTGAATCTTTAATTTTTTTTATTTTTTCTTTATTGTTTCCTTTAATGTTTATTGTTTTTATAATCTTTTTTATTGCCTCTTCTTTGATTCCTTTTTGTTTTAGTTCGTCTTTAACAACTTTTTCTCCGAATTTCTCTAATTTATCTATTGATAATATAACTGTCTCAAAATCGTTTTCTTTAACACCGCAATCAGCTAATATCTCATTCAATAATTTCCTGTTGTTTACTTTGATTGTGAAGCTGAATCCTAATTTTTTAAAAGCGAAATCCAATAATGAGATGATTTCAGCATCTGCTAACAGTTCTTTGCATCCAACAACATCTGCATCGCATTGCAGGAATTGTCTGTATCTTGCTGTTCCTGTTGGACCATCTCTGTAAACATTTTCAATCTGATATCTTTTGAAAGGCATCTTAATATTAGGGTTCATAGCTATGAATCTGCACATTGGTACTGTCAGATCATATTTTAGTCCTAGTTCTCTATTTCCTTGATCCTTGAACTTGAAGGTTTCCCTTAGAATTTCTTCTCCTCCTGTGAATTTAGATGATAAAACATCAAATCTTTCAAAAGTTGGAGTTTCCAAAGGAGAATAACCAAATAATTCAAATGCTTGTTTTAGAGTTTCAACTATCTTATCCCTTACAATCTTTTCTTCAGGCGGGAAATCCCTTGTTCCTTTTGGTAGTTGAAGTTTCATTTTAGATAATTTAAACTATATTTGTTTATAAAGTTTTGGGAAATTAATTTAGAGTTAGAACTAATTAAATTAGAAGTAAATTTGCTCACAATGAATACGATCATCTCTTGCCATTTTAATTCATTGTTGAAGAAAGTATAACATATATTTAAGGCTTTTGTTTTTATGGGTTTTATAACTATTATAGGATAGTAAAAATAAAAAGATTTAAAAGCTGATATTTGTTTTCATAGATTAAAGTGAATAAAAATGAGTAATGGATTAGAAGTAATAGTAAAAGATAATGTAGATGATATTGCTGAATCTGTTGTAAAGGAGATAGCTGATGTAATAAAGGAAAAGAATCAAAAAGGAGAAAAAGCAGTTATTGCTTTTCCAACTGGAAATACTCAATTACCAATTTATGCAAAGTTAAGAGAATGGTATGATAAAGGAAAGATTGATTTCTCAAATGTTATTGCATTCAATCTAGATGAATATTATGGTCTTAAACCTAATCATCCTCAAAGTTATAATAGATACCTCAAGGAAAATTTATTCAATCATGTAAACATAAAGAAAAGGAATCTTCATTTGATGAATGGCAGAAAGAAGAGGAATGTGGAAAAATACTGCAAAAAATATGAAGCTAAAATAGAAAAATATGGAGGTATTGACTTATTATTACATGGGTTTGGAAGTAAAGGTCATATTGCATTTTGCGAAGAAAGTTCTGATGAAGATTCTAGAACAAGATTAATAGAGTTAGCTGACAGTACTAGAGAAGATGCTGAAGATGATTTTGGAGGAATTCAAAATGTTCCTACTCATGCAATAACAATGGGTATTGGCACTATAATGGATGTAAAAAGAACGATAGGTATAGGAACTAATAAAGATAAATTATCAGGGATTATGGAAGAAATTATTCATGGACCAGTAACTGGTAAAGTTCCTGCTTCATATCTGCAAAAGCATAAAAATAGCCAGATATATTTAACTCAAGAGCTTGCACCATTATCATTAAAATAGAAAATTAATTCTTACCCTTATACCTTCCTCTTCCTTCTACTTGCTCTAATCTTTGTAATGTTTCTTTAGAATTATCAGCATTAGATTTATAGCTTTGCAGTGCTGATTTAAAACATTTATCCCAAACTTTATAGTGTTTAGATTCTAATGCTTGTTTTAATAGATGCAGATCAACTGCCCTATCTTCTGTTTTATGAGAGAAGTAAGATAGGCCGAAATCTATAAAAAAAACTTTGTTTTTTTTAGAGATGCCGGAAATCTTTGATTTCCCAGCATCAATAAAAAAAATTTCATTCTCTAAGATCATGTTTGAAGTTGTTAAATCACCATGGATAATGTTGTTGTTATGGAGTATAGCTATTTTTTTTCCAATTTCTTTGCTTAATTTTAGAAAATCTTTTTTTTCAAGAACATCTCTTATTTTTTTTCCTTTTATTTCTTTCATAACTATTTTATATTTATCTAATCTGATTAGTTTTGGAGAAGGAAAATTGATTAAAGCTAGTTTTTCTAATATTTTTGCTTCTCTTTTTGTCCTGAACTTTCTCAAAGGTTCATCTATCTCTTTGATTCTGTAGTTTTTTCTTATCCTGTCTTTGATTATATCTTTATCTAAGTAAATGATTGCTTCTGCTCCTTGTGATATTTTTTTCATTTTAGAATCACATGTATTCCTTATTTTATTTTTTGCTTGATACGATTAACAATGTCATTAAAAGCCTTATTTGCTTTTTCCTGCAGCTGGCTGTGATAAGCCATTACATCATTCTCCTCTATTTCAATATCTCTTTTCAGAATTTTTAGCTCAGCCTTGTACACTGCTTCCTCTTCTTCTGTGAGCTCTTTTCCTTCTGGCCATTTCTCATTAAATTTCTTGTTCAGTATTGCAATCTCAGCGTTTGTACGCTTACTAGATTCTTCTATAAGGGTGTTATAATTCTTTCCTGTAGAGTCCTTGTATATATGGTTTAAGAATATGCTTTTGGCTGTTTCCAATGCTTTTGGATAGTTTTTTTCAGAGTCCATGACACTTGCAGTCACAAGATTTTCTATGGACATATCATATTTCTTAGTAAAAAACAAGGTTCTGCCATAATAATAACTAAATTTGGCACTATTATCATTCATTTTTGCAAATTCCTGCTCAGCCATGGTATAATTCTTTTCATTATGATAGGTATATGCACTAGGTGGGGGTGGGGTTTTTACCTTGTTTTGCTGGTTTATAAAATTATTAATTGCTGTTTTTGCATTTTTCGTTAAATTATAAAGAGCACCCCATTCTTGTTCATTTTTATGGGCATCTGCTATCTGATACGACCTATCAATATAATTCTTTGCTTTATCCAAGTTCTGGTTTTTCTGGCTGGATGCATAAGCATTGGCAACACACAATAACACACGGGTTCTATCTTTGTCATTAAGCTCCTTGTATACAAGTGCTTTATCTCCATGGACAATTATTTTATCAAAGTTTTGTTTGCTTTGGTAACTGTATGCAAGTTCAGCATAAGCATAATGATGATACTGGGAACCATTCCATTTATTTACATAAGTCTCAAGCAGCCTTATCTTATCATCAATGGTTTTTTTTGGGTCCATGGCTGCAAGGTATTCAGCTGTTTTCTGTTCTTCCTGCTGATGAATAGAATTCTCAATAGGCTCAACACTTCTTGCACTGCTGTTATATTCATGATAAATTGTTTTGTTGTCATAAGCACCTATGGCTTGGGCTGTTAGCAAAATCAGGCTTCCGCCAATCATTATCTTTTTCCATATTTTGTTTACTGTTTTATCCAGCATATTTATCACTCCCCCCTAGGAAGTATTATTAGTGGCAAGGATTATTATTTAAATCTTTCTTATCTTGCACACAAAAAGCTATCATTTTTTTTTTTTTTTTTTTTTCTGCCCCAAAAAGGTTTTTTTTTTTTTTTTTTTTTTTTTTGCAGGTAAAACCAAAACCTTTAAATACTAATTATTACTTCTAATAATATTAAGATAAGTAATATGATTATTAATATTAATAATTGAGGTGTTTAGTAAATTACCAACATCAAATTCATAGGAAAAGCAAAGCTTACAAAGCAAGGGCAAGTAACACTGCCGAATGAAGCAAGGCAAGATTTAGGTATAGACCTTAATTCTGAGATTTATTGGTATGAGGTTGATGATATTCTTATTGCAGTCAAAGAATTAGTTAATCAAAAAGAACTATTGGATCTTATAAGGAAGAAGGTGATCAAATGAAAATCTTAATGATTTTCAATGCACTGGGAAATCAGAGATTTCCGGTGTCCAAGAAATGCAATGCATTTCTTTGGATTCCGACAGGAGGTCGAAACAGATGAAGTTAAATGAATTTGCAGAACTAATGGGTGTGACTATAGAGGGAGCTGAAAGAATGCTTCAAAAACAAGATGTTATTGAAATAAATCTAAATAATGAAAAAATAAAAAAAGAAAAAGAAATGATTAACATAATCAAAATATAAAATGGGATTTCAAAATAGTATAGGATTGTATGCATTGCTGGCGATAATTATACTTATACTATTATACCTAAGAAGACCAAAGCCTTTGGATAAAACTGTTCCCAGTTTAATGTTTTTGATGAAGCAAAGAGGAACTCAGAAGAAGTATAGGTTCTTCAGGAGATTATTAAGGAATTTATTATTGATACTGCAGATATTGGCAATAGCAGCACTGGCATTTGCTATTGCAGAGCCATATATAAATATTCCAAGAGAGGTTGCTACAAAAAACACTGTTTTGATTATTGATACAAGCGCTAGTTCACAGACAAATTCTGGAATAGGAACAAGGTTTGATGAAGCTGTAACACAGGCAAAGAAAAATATGAAAGGAACAGTCAGTATAATAACTGCTTCTAATCTTCCAACAATAATATTAGAAAAAGGAAACAAAGTAAAGGCAGGATCATTGCTAAAGACAATAGAGCCAACTGATGCTGGAACAAATATAGAAGCTGCAATGTATGAAGCTGAGGGGATATTAAAAGAGGAAAAAGGAAGTATTGTTGTTATCAGTGATTTTATAACAACACAGGACAATGACCAGCCTGTAAAAGCAAGAAGAATCCTAAGCAGCAAAGGACATCTTGTAAAGTTTATTGACACAAGCAATAAAGCAAGCAATGTTGGAATAATAAATCTTGATATAAGCAAAAGTGCAGTTAAAGCTTATGTTAAAAACTATGATGATAAAAGCAGAAAAGTTACTTTAAAGCTTTTACAGAATGGGGATGTTAAGGAGACATTTAAAGGAGAGATATTGCCTAATTCTGTTGAGATATTCAGCTTTCCAGCTTATAGTGGTGTGGGTAAATTAGAGTTAGAGGTTAATGATGATTTTAAAATTGATAATTATGCTTATGTAAGCACTCCAGAAAAAGAGAAGGTTCCTGTTGTTCTGATAACTAATCTCAGGGATGGTGAAGCACCAGACAGGGCTTCTATGATAAATTATCTTGAGAATGATTATCTGACAAAAGCTCTTAGGAGCAGTCCTGATATTGAGCTGCATATAATAAGGCCTCCAAGGATGACTATTACAACTATGGGAAAAAAGATTGGAGATATCAATCCTGAAATAATAATAACACATAAGATAAACAATGAGGATTTAATTAAACATGCTTTTGTAGAATATTCAAGATTAGTTGATAATGGAAGTGCGTTTATTGTAACAGCACAGGACAATATGGATAAAATATATTTTGAAGGATTGCTGGCAGTAAAATTAGGTGGAAAACAAAAGAAAACAAAAGTCTGTGTTGATGTATTCAATTATTTTACAAAAAGATTCCAGGAGAATAATTGCTTTACAGATTCAAGAATACATTATACTTCTATACCTATAAATGATACAATAATAATTGCATCTGCAGATGATAACAGCCCTATGATTGCTTTTAAGGAGAGAAATGAAGGAACCTTGGTTTATTATGGAATATTTGATGATTATTCTGATTTTAAATTAGAAGAAGATTATCCTATATTCTGGGACAATCTTATCAGTTTTTTGATCAAAGAGGAAGATATAAGAGATTATAACAAGAAGTTTGAGGATGAGACTATATTAGGTATAAATAAGATAGGAATCTATGAAAAAGAAGGCAAGTTCATAGCTGTTAATCTGCTAGATGACAAAGAATCTGATGTAAGCAGTGAAACCGAAGTCAGCTCTAATAAGGAAGATTTTGTTTCAGAAAGCGAGAAACAGAAAGTTGAGATGGAACTGGCTATTCATCTGTTGGTTATTGCATTAATAATCATGTTTGTTGAGATAGGCTACTTGAAATTCAGGGGTGACTTATGAAGATACAAAATCCTTATGTAATTATTGCATGGATTCCTATAGTTGTGCTGCTGTATTTTATAATAAAAAGGAATTTTGTGAAGTTCAGAAGTAAGATTGAAGAAGACCAACATATAAAAGAGACTAAGGCTGAAAGAAAATTGTTAATGATAACAAGGCCTATAATAATAATGTTGGTTCTTATGGCAATAGCTTCTCCATTCACATTTGAGGAAAGAGTTGTTAAAGGAGATTATTCTCTTACAATATTAGCAGATGCATCAACTTCTTTTGATTTGTTTGAAGAAGGTTTAGAGACAAGTCTAAAGAAAGAGCTGGAGAAAAAGGTTCCTGTCAATATAAAGTATATTGCTTATGGAAACCGCAGTCCAATAGGAGATGCTCTGCTTAATACAATGCAGGGAAATGATAATATACTTATGATTACAGACGGAAACAATAACTATGGAAAAGATCTTGGAGATATAATATTGTTAGCTTCTTCACTTAACACAACTATCAATACATTAGATATCAGCCCAATCAAGGATGATACTTCAATTACAATAGATGTTCCTCCTGAAGTTATATTAAGGGACGATTTCAAGTATTATATTAATGTGGTGCAGGTTGGAGAAGATGTTCCTTATAAGTTGAATGTGACAGTTGATGATGATACTGTTCTTTCCAAAGAATCATCTGGAAGCAAGACTTTTGAGTTAAGTGAATATCTAAAAGAAGGTTATCATAAGATTACTGCTACGTTATTAGAAGTTCAGGGAGATGATTATTTTCCAGAGAATAATGTTTACTACAGCACTGTACATGTATTGCCAAGACCTGAGGTCTTGCTTGTTTCAAAAGAGTTTGGAAAAATAGAAGGCATATTAGAAAGAGTGTATAAATTAGACAGGAAGTTTGAGCTTCCATCTAATCTGTATAAGTATAAAGCTGTTATTATAGATAATATAGAGGCAAGTGAACTTAATCCGCACATAGACGGGTTGAGTGAGTATGTAAGCAATGGTTATGGTTTAATTGTAATAGGCGGAAAAAACAGTTTTGAGTATGGCAATTATGGAAATAGTATGTTTGAGACATTACTGCCAGTCACATTAGGACAGGTTGGAGCAAAAGAAGATGCTGAAGTCAATGTTGTCTTAGTTATTGATATATCCGGAACAACAACATTTAGTTTTAGTGATGATAATGAGAATACAAAGATCAGTGTGCAAAAAGCAATTGCTCTGAATATAATAAACAGCCTAAGGCCAAATGACAAAGTAATGGCAATAGCTTTTGACACAAAAGCACATACAGTTCCTCCAGGTAAATTAATGCCTATGTCAGAACAGCCTTATCTTGTTGATACAATCTCAAGATTGAGCTCAGATCCTGGTGCTGGAACTTTTATATATTCTGGATTAAAAAGAGCTGAGCTGCATCTGGAAAATGCTGTTGGAAGCAAGAATGTTGTTTTGATATCTGATGGAATCACTGCATTGCCTAAGGACTCTATATCAATAGCTACATTGATGGCTAACAAAGGAATCAAGATATATACCATTGGTGTTGGAGATGACACTTATGAGCCATTTATGATTGATCTGGCAAGAATTGGAAAAGGTTCGTATTTTAAACAGGATGAGACTCATAAATTATCCTTGATGTTCAATAAGACAGATGAAAAGAAGACAGATGTTAACAGATGGCTGATATTCAATAATCATCATTTTATTACTGATGGATTGAACCTGAAAGGAACTATTACTGGGTATAATCAGGTTGTTCCAAAGCCATCAGCTCTTACATTAATTACAACACAGAATATCAATCCGTTGCTGACTGTATGGAGATTTGGTCTAGGAAGAACAGCAGTCTTATCAACAGATGATGGAAGCAGATGGGCTCCTGCTTTATTGAGCAAGGAGAACTCTGGCACTATATCCAGAATAGTCAACTGGGCTATTGGAAATCCTTACAAGGATAAAAATTTTATAGTAAGGACTAAAGATACGAATCTTGGTTCAAGTACTGAGATAGATATTTTTTCAAAACAAAAAGTTGAATCTGATAAACTTTCAGTTTCAAAGTTTGGTGATAATCTGTATAAAGCTGTGTTTACACCTGATGAAACAGGTTTCCATGAGTTTTTTGATGCATTGGTTGCTGTTAATTACAATAAAGAATATGAGCAATTAGGATTGAATCCTGAGCTGAAAGATCTTGTTACAATAACAGGTGGAAAAACATTTAGTGTTGATGAGACTGATGAATTGGTCTCGTTTATCCAATCTAGATCTAAAAGAAAGAAGAATACAATAGTTTATTACAGATGGCCTTTGATTATTGCTGCTTTAATTGTTTTATTAATTGAGATAACAATAAGGAAGTTGGGAGAGAATAGAAAAGCATATAAATAATTTTAAAAATAAAAAAAAAAAAGAGGGATTAAGATGTCATTTATGAAAAAAAATGTAAACTTTGGCTTGATGATATTGATTGTAGCTACTGTGTTATTATTTATAGGATTTACAATATACTACCAAAACACATATTCAGGATTATCTGGAGAATATCAGCAAAAGATAGATGAACTTGATAAACTGACATCTTCGTTGCAGGCAGAGAAAACAAAGCTTAGTGAGACTTCCTATGAGTTGAAGATTAAAGAGGAAAGTGAGCAGGATTTGAGCGGCAAATATGAAGGTATTAAGAGTGAAAAAGAAAAATTAGAGGTTGATAAGACTAATCTGCAGCAGGACCTTGCTAGTACAAAATCAAATTTAGCAGTAAAAGAAGTTGAGCTTACTACAACAAAGAATGATCTGGAGATTGCAAATGAAGAAGTATCTAGTTTAAAAAGTAAGATTAGTTCAAAGAATAATGAGATAAATAGTCTTGAGGCAAGAATTAGTTGTCTGCAAAGCACAGCTGATGATTCGGAGGGTAACTGCTAATATGATAAAACCATTTTTCAAGCTGTTAAGGGAAATAAATGTTACATTTGGTAATCTTATTATTTTTTCAAACATATTAACAGCTTTTTTAATATTTTTAATAGGCTATTTATTATTGAGTCTGATTAAGTTTTATCCTATTATAGCTGTTATTCCTGCTTTAACTTATTTTATTGCGGATAGTTATCTAAGGATAAGAAAAAAACATTACAAAGAAGTTGAAAATGCGTATCCTGAATTAAATGAAAAGTTAAGGACAGCTGCAGATAATCTTTATAAGGAAAATCCTATTGTAGCTGAACTGCAGAAAGAGATTATACAGGACACTAAACATGTCAGGGTTAGTTCATTTGTTAATCAAAGAAATGTTTCATTTAAAATACTTGGAAGTGTTATCTTGTGTTTTGCAATATTGATTGTATCTGTGTTTAATATTGGTTTTGATATAAGGCTGTTGGTTGACAGGCCTAGCACGTATACTTATCTTCCTGGTGGTGAGAGTGGCAGAGATCTTGGTGAAGTGAGTGATGCAAGAATAGCTGGATTAGATGAGGGTGATGATGATATATTTGGAGAATCAGAAGTAGCTGAACTAGGGCAGGAATTGTTTGATTTTTCGATAAGTTCTTCTGGTTATGAAATTAATCTGAATGATGTAAAGGAGGTTGAAAGAAAAGACTTCCAGGAATTGTTTCCAGGAACAGATTCAATATTCAGTTCAGCATCGGTTTATGAGGAAAATATTCCAAAAGAACAGCAAGAATTAGTTAAGAATTATTTTAATAAGATAAAATAATAATAAAAAAAAAAAAAGGTACTGGGACAAAGGAAATCAAAGATTTCCGTGGATTTGAAAACAGGGTTTTCAAACAATCAAAGATTTTCGGTACCTCTTCGTAAAACTCAGAGGTGAGAAGAATGAAAGCTTATAAAACAACATTTGATGGATTATTTAAGGAGATAGAAAAGATTGTGGTAGGACAGAATGAGGTTGTAGAGCAGATACTTATTGCAATGCTTTGTGATGGTAATGCTCTGCTTGAAGGTTATCCTGGATTGGCAAAGACATTAGCTGTAAGGACAATTGCAGATTTAATGGATCTGAAATTTTCCAGAATACAGAATACACCAGATCTAATGCCATCTGATATAACAGGAACTTATATTATAGAAGAGCATACTGGAAAGAAAGTGTTTAAGTTCCAGCCAGGGCCTGTTTTTGCAAATATTGTTCTTGCAGATGAAATCAACAGGGCAACACCTAAGACACAGTCTGCTTTGTTAGAAGCAATGCAGGAAAAACAAGTTACTGTTGGAAACCAGACTTTTAAATTAGATTTGCCATTCTTTGTACTGGCAACACAGAACCCAATAGAACAGGAAGGAACATATCCTTTGCCAGAAGCACAGTCTGACAGATTTCTGCTGAAGATAAAGGTAGGTTATCCAACATTTGAAGATGAGAAGATGATTGTTGATAAGTATGCAACAGATAAAACTTTGCCAAGCTTAAGAACTTTGATTGGTAAGCAGAGTTTGTTGACAATGCAGCAGCATACAAGACAGGTTCCTATGGCAAATGATGTAAGGGATAAAGTATTGAGGATAATAGGCGCTACAAGGGAGAAAAAAGATATTATACAATATGGTGCTTCGCCTAGGGCATCAATTGGTCTGATATTAGCTGCAAAAGCTCGTGCTTTGATACAAGGAAAAAATCATGTAAGCACTGAGGATATCAAGCATATGGCATATCCTATACTACGGCATAGGATAATACTTAATTTTGAAGCTGAGAGAAAAGGAATGTCAACAGATGATGCTGTTAAGGAGATTATTGACAAAGTAAAATGATTTTTTCCTTGTATCA
>CAZSMA010000049.1:1027-11410 GCA_964608065.1 uncultured Methanosarcinales archaeon | reverse complement strand
AAATAAATAAAAATTATTTATATATTTTTTTTTTTTTTTTTTTTTTTTAGAAATTGGATTAGAACAAAACTTATTTAGACTAAAATTAATAATAACCTATATAATGGTTATATATTCAAACTTCTTGGTTTTTTAAGAAGGAAAGCAAGATTATTCTAAGTTCTTATTAACTATTTCAAATAGTTTAGTTATTATTTCCTCTATCTTTTCTTTATTCTGTTTTATGTAATTTTCTTTTATCATAAAGCCTTCATAAAATTTCTTACAAAGAACAAGCCAATCAAGGAAGGCAAGATATAATTAGTAAATGAGACCAGCAAGCCAACACTTAACAATGTTTCTGCACTGGCAAATTTTGAAAAAAATAAGATGATTGATGCTTCTCTTGTTCCAAAACCCGACACTGTTATGGGTATCAATGAAATCAACATGATCAAAGGCATAAATATCAGGATTGTTCTTATAGGCACTGTAACATTTAATGATAAGAAAATCATATAATAAATAAGGACTAACAGAAAATTAAAAACTGAATTGTAAAAAATCAACAAAATTGTTTTTTTTAACGGAATCTTTTCAAAACACACCATAGCTCCCTCTATTATATCATGGAACCTTTTGCTTATTTTTTTAAATATACTTAATATAAACATTCTTGTTAGATGTATCTTCCATAGCGCATATACAACCAAGCAAAAAATAAAAATAAAAATAAAGATAAAAATAAAAGGATAAATCAATTTAAAAGAATATATGTGTGACATCATAATGCCTATAACCAATAATAAAACCACTGCTATCGAATCAGTCAATGCATTGAATAACAGAGAGCTTGCTCCTCTTCTTAGTGACAACTTATATTTTTTTTTTAAATAAACTATTTTCAGCAATTCTCCTGATTTTGCAGGAAGTATTGTTGCTAAGGGGGCGCTTCCTAATTTAATAAAAAGGACCTCTCTAAAATGTATTTTTCCTTCAAGCTCTTTTACTATCAAAAACCATTTATGGGCGGCAATAACTACATTGGTTATTATTGAAAGAAAAAAAGCCACCATAAGATATAATAGATTTGTTCTTTTTAGTATTTTAATAGTTTCTATAAAATCAATTTTTGTGAATAATATGGAGAATATTATTACTGTAATCAAAACAAGAACTATGCTTTTTATTTTAATCTTCATTGATTGAATTATAATTAGAATTTAATATAAACTTTTCTATTCAATCGAATAATAGTCTTCAAGAACAATCTTATCCAGTTCTTTCAGATCTTTAACAATATACAGATTACCCTGGCCAATGTTTGTGATTTTTTCAGCTAACTTCTTTGATTTGTCATTCAATTCAATACCAACTATAGAAATAGTTAAATCATTGCTTTTTGCTATAGAAGCTGCTTCTAAAGTCTCATCCTCAGAATCAACTGTAGGCATCGCATCTGTAATCAATATTAAATGATTAGTAGCATGATTATTAGGAAATAATTCTATGGATTTTTTTATTGTCAAAGCAATATTAGTTTCTTTTGAAGCACTGATTTTAGTAATCTCTTTCAATAAAGTTATAAAATCATCTGTTGGTGGAATCAGAGTCTTAATCTCTGAACTGAAAACAATCAACCCAACTTTGTCTTTTTTGTCTATTGCCTTGTATGCAAGAGCAACTCCTGCTTTTTTACAAGTATCTATCTTGTCACCTTTCATGCTTCCAGAGGCATCCAATGCATAAACTAAGTTGATAGAGCCTTTGCTTTGTCTTTCAAAGCTTTTCAAATCATTTTTTTGCAATGATTTATGTTTTCTTCTTATAGCCAGTTTTATAGATTTTTTTATTGCAATATCTCTATAGCGATCTTTCTTAAAATCTTTAATATCCTGTTTGTCGCCATAGATAAAATGCTTTTTATGTATTTTTTCACCTAGAATTCCTTTGGGCATTATATTATCAAGTTCTTCTTTATATAAAATCAAGGAAGCCAGTTCCAATCCTTTTTCAGAAATTGAATTGTTTTTATCCAATAACTTTTTATTTTTTAACTCATCTACACTGTTGTCAATCCTTTCTTTCAGTTCTTTTCTGAATTCAGGTATGTTAATATTTTTCTCTATATAATTAGGATCATAGTTAGCTAATCTTCTTAGAATAGATTTTCCGTATATTTTTTCAGCCATAGAATAATTTTTTACTAATTGTTCAAATAATAAGTCTGGGTTAAAATCAACACCCTGATTAATAGAGTCTCTTATTAGTTTTCCGTCTTCTGTTATATCTTTCTTATTAGAAAAAATATCCTTCATTAATTTTTTTCCTAAGGATGGAAAATGGAATTGTTCTTTTTCCTCTTTGGCTTTTATTTCTTCTTGATCCCTGCTAAAGTAAATCATCTCTTTCATCTTTGAAGTCTTTAGTAAAATTATCAAACTGTTCTTTTACAAATTCTTCAGGTTTTTTCAGATATTTAGCAGAAGGTTTTAAGCTTATCCTATGGGATAAAACAGAGATGATTGCTTCTTTAATATCTGTAAAATTAACTTTATCCCTGTTATCCAATAAAGCATTACTTTGCGCACGTTCATATAGGTAAATAGAAGCTCTAACAGAAGGTTTTTTTTCCAGATTACCTTCATCTCTTAATGACCTTACAAAAGAAACCATTAAATGAAGCAAGTTTTCAGGAAAATCTAATATTGTTTTCCCCTTTGTAACAACTATTTCCTTTTCTAATTCAATAGTTTCTGGATAATTCATATAGATTAAGTCAAATCTGTCCAAAAAAACATCAGAAAGTCTTTCAGTAGATGAATCGTAAGGATTCATGGTTCCTATAAAAATAAAATCAGTTGGAAAGGTTACATCATAACTTCCAACTGTTACATGGCCTTCTTCTAATGACTGCAATAAAGCATTATGCAGTTTTTCAGGGCATCTGTTAATTTCATCAAAGAATAATATTCCTCTATTTGCCTTAAATATTTTTCCAGGTGTAAATGCTTCCAAGCTTAATGGCCCGAATTTTAAAGCTTTGATAGGGTCAATATCTCCAATTAAATCTTCTGCTGTTAGATCAGGACTTCCCTGTACTCTGATAAATCTTTTTTCTCCTGATATTTTGTGTTTTTTCAAATTCTTGTTTTGCTTGCATTCAGGACATATAGGAGCAGAAGGATCACAATTATAAGCACAATCTTTTACAGAATCTATTTCTGGCAATAATCTAGAAATATTCTTAGCTAAAGTTGTCTTTCCAATACCAGGAGCACCAACTATTATAACATGATGGTTAGAAAGCAGAGCAGATTTAATTTGTTTTTTTACAAATTCCTGTCCAATTATATCTGTAAATACATCTGATTTTGTAAATATTTTTTTGAAGTGATTGTGCAGCATATTGCCCCCCGATACAGCAATTCCAACATAATTTATAAATCTTATTCTTTTTCGTCTTCTTTCTTTACTTTAGAATCTTCTAAAGGTTCAGTATATCTGCATTTAGGAAATCTGTCACATGCAAAAAAACCGCCATAAACAGATTTACGAAGAACAATATTGCCTTCCTTACATTTAGGACAATTTCTTTTTATTTCACCTTTAGCTATTGCTTTTGCTTGTTCTCCTGCTTCTCCTTCAACATGTTTTGATTTGCATTTAGGATTTAAGCAAAAATCTCTTGCAGATCGTTTCTTGATTTGTTTAACAATTGGATAACTGCAAACCTCACAAACTTTATTTGTAGCTTTAATCATAGCACCTTTTGGCAATGAAACTGTTGTCTTGCATTTTGGATAGCCAGAACATGCAGCAAACATTCCAAATTTACCTTTTCTGATCATCATATTTTTTTCACAATTAGGACATTTACCTATCGTATTCATATTATCTTTTGATTCCCAGTGTGCTTTTTTCAGTTCTTCTCCAATTTTTTTTTCATGTTTTTTGAATTCTTTGATTATGTTTATTATATCTTTTTCAGCTTCTTTCAGTACGTCTTTCTTTTTCCTTTTTCCTTTTCTTATTTCTTCCATTTCATCTTCAAAATGCCTTGTTAAGGCTTCATCAATTATCTGAGGAACATGTTTTTCTAAAGTTTTGATTGTATTGATACCCAGCTCTGTAGCTTCAATTGATGTATGGCCATGAACATAATGTCTTTGGAACAATGTGTCTATGATGGCAGCTCTTGTGCTTTTCGTTCCCAACATCTTTTTCTCGAGCTCTTTTATCATAGAAGCAGGAGTATAATGTTTTGGAGGCTGTGTTTCTTTATCACGTAATATTATTTTCTTAATGTCTACAATATCATTTTCTTTAACTTTCGGAAGCTCTTCTTCATCTAATCTTACATAAGGCCCATAATATTCAAACCAATTTTTTTCTATAGTTCTTGTTCCTTTTGCTACAAATATCTCTTTATTGACATCAATAAGTATCTTCATTGTCTCCCTTAAAGCAGCTTCTCCAAATGTTGCCATAAATCTTCTTGCAATCAAATCATAAATCTTGTACTGCCTGTCTTCTAATTTAGGGATAATTCCAGTTGGATATATAGCAGGATGAGCTGGATCTGTTTTCTTGCCATTGTTTGGCTCTAATTTTGTTTTTAATAATTTTGAGCATAATTCTTTATAACTATCCTGCTTTGATAATAATGTTATAATCTTTGAATAACCAATTTTAGAAGATAATTGATTAGAAGATGTTCTTGGATATGAAATATAGCTTGATGTGTAAAGTTCTTGGGCAATAGAAAGTGTTTCTTTTGGCTGTATTTTAAATACTCTATAAGCTTCAATCTGCAGAGCAGTCAGATCAAATGGGAAAGGGGGAGTTTGTTTGAATTGTTTTTTCTCTATTTTTGAAACAGAACCTTTTTTTTCACCTTTAACTGTTTCCATTACTTTGTCTGCTTTCTTTTTATCCCAGAACTTGTCTTTGATATGCCATGCTGTAATATCTTCTTTGTTTACATTTCCATTTAATTCAATCTGCCAGAAAGGAACTGATTTGAATGCTTTTATTTCTTTTTCTTTGTCTACAATAATTTTTAGAGAAGGACCTTGAACTCTTCCTATACTTAAAACTTTAAAGCCGCCTGTTGTCTTGTAGGCAGATGTTAGAGCTCTTGAAAAATTGATTCCATTATAATAATCTAAATAGTGACGTGTTTCTCCAGCTTCTGCCTGAGGCCAGTTCAATGTTTTCTGTTTGTTTTCATAAGCTTCAATTAAATCTGATTTTGTTAAAGTTGAGAACTTCATCCTTGCAGCATCTTTTTGCTTGCAAATACTTCTTACTATATTTAGGCCAATAACTTCTCCTTCAATATCATAATCAGTTGCAACTGTGAAAGAATCAGCGTCTTTTACTAGTTTTTTTATTGTCTGCAGATATTTTTTGCTGTAAGAAGCGCCTTTAGACATCTCATTTGTCGGTTTCCATTCAATATCAAATACAGGAAATTTCCATGTTCCTTTGTTCTTTTCAGCTAATCCATATAGATGGCCAACTGCACCAACTACGACGAGATCTTTGTTTCCATGAGTGACTAAATAGTATGGAACTTTTTGATTGGCTTTTTTAATTGGTTTGCCATCTGCCAATGCTTCTGCTATTTTTTGCGCAGATTTCGGTTTTTCTGAAATTATTAGTTCATACATATTTTTTTTTTTAAAAATCAAACTTTATATAAAAAGGTATCGGATTAGTTATTTTTTTTTTTGATCATCACTTAATTTATTATAAACACTCTTACTGTAAATTAAGATTCCTCTAACCCCTTTGGGAGGTTTAGTAGCCATACAGTATGAACCTTGATTTATTTGTGCAAGCTTCATCAGCATATTTGGAAGAAATATAGAATATTTATCTTCATTCTTGTTCAATTTTTTCTTATAACACGTGCCCTCAATTTTACTAATTAAATCTTTATATGAATCAGTTCTCGCAGGATTTTTAGATGCCTTCCTTATTATTTCACTTATTGTGCTCTTTGATACAAGATATATACAATTTTTTCCATTAACCTTAGCATAGTATAGTAACACTTCTTCTTCATAGCTTGAGTTTTGCCTAACTTTTTGAATATCTTCATCTGGAATAATATGTGATAGCGCTTTATCAGTTAATTCAAGTCGATTTCTCCATAATCTAATATTATCTTCAATAATACCCTCTAATTCATGATTATTTTTCATATCGAGAGCAATATAACGCAATAATTTAAAAACCTTTCTATTTTAACTATTATTAAGTAATTAATATGTTTAATGATAAATATTAAATATAACCATTTAATTCTAAAGTAATATGAAGATTTTAGCTTTTGTTGATATGCATGGAAGTCTTAAGGCATTGAAGAGGTTAGTTCATAATATAAAATTAAAGAAACCAGATGTGATAATCTGTGCAGGAGATATAAGTATATTTGAGCAGAAATTAGATTATTTTGTTGAAAGATTAGCAAAATTCAAAATTCCTTTTTTAATTATTCCTGGAAATCATGAATCTGAAGAAAATATAAGGAAAGTAAGCTCTAATTTTATGAATGTATATTCTCTGCATAAACAAACTTATGATAAAATTGATAATTATTTATTTATTGGCTATGGTGGAGGAGGATTTGCTGATGTTGACAAAGAATTTGAGAAATGGAGCAAAAAGCTAAAGATTAAAGACCAAAAAGTTATTTTGATTACACATCAGCCACCATATAAAACAAAATTAGACAAAATTGGAGCAAATTATGCAGGGAACAAAAGCTATACGAGTTTTATTAAGAACAATAAAGTAGATTTAGTTATTTGCGGGCATCTGCATGAGAATGCTGGTAAAGAGGACAAAATAGGCAGCATGTTTCTTATAAATCCAGGGCCTTATGGTAACTTAATAACTATTTAGAACTTCATCTTTCTTCCTTTAAAGTCTTTCTTAGCAAGTAAAACAACCCTGGAATTAGGTTTTTCGTCGATGATTTTATATTTTATGAGTTTAGCTATTTTTTTTGCAAAATCTTTTGTTTCTTTGTGTGTTGGCATGTTTTCCTGTTTTAATCTTGATCTGGAACTTCCAACCCACATATAAGATTTAACTTCAATAAACATTGGATTGCATTTTTTTAATAATTTAGCATAATTTTCCAGTTCAATCATATTAATGCCTTTGATGCATGTTAGTCTTATTGTTGTTCTTGATTTATTCCTGAGTGTTTTCATTATTTCCAAGCTTTTCAATAATCTTTCCCAACCATTTTTGAATAATGGTTTATTCAGTTTATTGAATGCTTTTTTATTTGGAGCATCCAATGAAATATATAATTGGGTAACAGGTTCTAGTTTTGCCAGTTTTTCTGGAAACTGTCCTTTTGTAACCAGGAAAGTTGAGATTTCTTTCTTATGCAATAATTTGATGAATTCATTAATCTTTGGATACATAATAGATTCTCCAATCAGAGAAAGTGCAAAATGTTTTGGATTCCGAGCTTGTTTTAATTTTATTTTGTTTGCTTTGCTTGAGCCTCCAAATCCAGAAATAAGTTTTCTTTGGCCTTCGACAGCTAATTTTAGTATATCTTCCGGGTTATCTGAAGACCACAACCATTTTGTTGAATATGGTGTTGAATGATCTCTCCAGCAGAACTCGCACATGTTTGGACAGCCAATGCTTGTTGTCATCTGACAGCATAAATGAGCCCTAATTCCGTAAAATTTTTGTTTATAGCAAAAGTCTTCATCATTAATTGATCTTTTTGTCCAAGTGCATATTTTAACAGCCGAATGTTTTCCTGCAATAACATAGTGCTGTTTTTTTAAATTGGATTCCATGGCATTTGTCAACATTTTTTTACCCTTTCCCATTGCAGCCTGAGAATAACACAAACTATATAAATATTAATCTTTTTTGAAATTGATATGGAAATAAAAGATGTTATAAAAAAGAAAATAGAAGCAGATTCTGAGTTCAAGGAATGGAAAAACTCCAATAAAAATTATTATCTGGTGCATTGCTTTAAAATGCTGGACCCTGCGAACAGGGATGAATGGCAGATAGGTTATTATAATTCTGAGAAAGACAAGATGATTACCTTTATAGTTGAAAAAGACGATATAAGGATGGTTCCTGAAAAAGATATTTTCAGAAAGGAAAAAGAAAAGATAAAAGAGATAGATTTGAAAAAAGTTAAATTAAGTCTGGATAAAATTTTAGAGATGGCAAAAGACCTTATGAAAAAAGAGTACAAAGGAGAAATGGCAATGAAAACAATAATCTTACTGCAGCATCTGGATGTTGGGCAGGTCTGGAATTTAACTTTTTTAACAAGTTCTTTCAAAACTTTAAACATAAAAATAAAGTCTGACGACGGAAAAATAGTAAAACATGAGCTAACATCACTACTTCAGTTTGAGGCTGGTTAGATACTACTCAAAAAAAACTAATGTTTCATTTGGTTATATAGTTCTAATCATTAGGTTTTTAGATATATACTTTTTATCTCAATTTAACTTAAATACTACCTTGCTTTAATTTTTATTTTAGGAAATACATATTATTACATCTTATTCGGCCATTCCTATCGAAATTCTGGGTAAAGCACCCCCAATATTTAGGTAGGAATGGTAACTTTTTAATCAAACAAAACAAACAAACAAAAAAAAAAAAAAGAGGCAGCGAAAATTATTTCATAATTTTCTGGTCTCCTTTTACAAAGTAAAAAGAGGTGTGGCAGTTGACAGACAGAACCAAACCAATCAGTTACAAAGCAATAATCAATAATAAAACTTTATCTAAATATATGGAAGAGGATGAAGAGGTTAGTGAAGATTAAAATAAATAAACAATTCTCAAATTTATACTGGCAATATCATCTGAATGAAGATTATGAAGAAATAGATTTCTTAAAGAATTATCTTATTGGAATGTAGAAAACAAAATTTATATATGATAGAGGATTATAGTTTTATTATGGACTGGACAATAATAGGATTTGCTGTTTTTATTGGAATTGTAATATATCTATGGTTGAATCCAGATGTAAGGAAAAAGTTAAAGTATAAACCAAAGGAAGACAAGTATGAGCCGAAGAACTATGGAGAACATACTGATATATTAAAAGAAGAGTGGATTAAAAGGCCTTAATTATTTTTTCCCTGCTTTTCAGACCTTTTACTATATTAATTTTTTTTTTTAATAATTTAGAGAAGAATTTAATTATTTCTTTATTTGCCTTGCCTTTTTCAGGAGGGGCTTTAATGTTTACTTTGTAAGCGCATTTTTCTTTATCATATGATCTTATTTCGTTTTTAGGAGAATTAGGCTTAACTATAATCTTTATTGTTGATTTTCTTTTTAATTCTTTAATCATAGTCTCTCCATCTGTGTCTGCACTTCTCGCACCTCAAGAACTTAGTTTCTGGTTCGTCAGCAGCTCTTGTCTGGACAAGATGGTAGTATGCTTTTCTATGGCTGCATTTAGGGCATTCAGCATCCATTAAAGGCAGTGTTTCTATATCTTTGTCAACTACTTCAACATTTTTTTTTTGTTTAACTTCTTCTTTTATTTTGCCTAAACCTTCACTTTTAGATTTATAGCCGCAGCCACATATTACTATTTTTCTGTTTTCTTTATTAGGCCTTAACAAAGAACCGCATTTAGGACAAAATATCATTTTATGCAATACCTATAAACTTTAAAAGTTCTACAAACCAGATTTTAATATAGCCTAAGTAAGGAATTCTGAAAAGCGCTTTTCCTATTACTTGTTTTTCATTTATTTCTTGTTCAAATCTTTGGACAATAGCAACATTATCCCCTTTTGTCTGGAAATAATAACTATCGTTATACCATTTTTTTACTACTCTGTGTATTATTGGATCTTTACCGCCTATTGTGTAAACAATCACATTACCTATCTCTAATTTTTCAGGACTAACACCTTTTAGAACCATGATATCTCCTTTGTTAAAACCGTTTTTGAAACTATATTTTATGAAATCCTCTTTGCTTATATCTAATTCCTTGTAGTATTTTTCATGAGATTGCCACCAATTATCAAAATTACCATTATGTTCCATGCTGCCAGATACAACAGCAACAACAGGGTGGGATGTTGTTAATATAAATCCAAGGCCAGGATAAACTATGAATTTAATTAATATAAATGCAAGAATTATGTTTACAATCCAGCTAAGCAGAGAATCATCTTCCCATATAAAATGCCATGTTTTTTTCAGTATTTTTTTAATATTCTTTTTTTTCATTTTCTATTGGGTTTTAAACTCTAGAATAAAAAGGTTTCTATTAATAATAAATAAAAATAATAATAAAAAAAAAAAAAAAAAAATAAACGAACTTTTTTTCCTTTTTTTTGAAATAAACAAAAAAATTTTTTA
>CAZSMA010000049.1:0-1017 GCA_964608065.1 uncultured Methanosarcinales archaeon | reverse complement strand
TTTTTATTTTTCTAATGAATTTAAAAATTAAAAAAAAAAAATTTTATATTAAAAAAAAAAAAAAAAAATAAAAAAAAAAAAAAAAAAAAAACTAACTGAGCTTTTCTTCCTGTTTTCTGAGATACACAAAGAATATTGCTAATAAAGCTATTACAACTATTGCAATTATCAGCCAGATTAGCCATGGCTTTGATTTTTTTGCTGCAGTTTCCTTCTCTTCACTTTCTTCTGCAGCTCCTGCTGTTGTTGGAGCTTCTCCTTCTGTTTCCTCGGTTGTTACTTCGTTAGCAGTTCCAGCAGCGCTTGTTTTTTTACCTCCTATTGCGAAATAGCTTAATCCTGGAGATGTTGCTTTATAATAAGTATAAGTGCTGTCTGAGCTTGTTTTTGTTGTAACTAGCGCATTCCATTTATCTGAGCTGTATCTATAAAGTTTCACATTTGCTTCACTAATGCTTTTTTCAGTGAGCCATGATTTTTCAACCTTAAATGTAATCTCAGCTTTACTTAATTCAGTATCGTTTATATTTTCCTTAGTTACTTCAAGATATTGATAATTAGTGTCGCTGAAAGCAGTAGTAGAACTTGGTTTTGAGCTTAGTTTTTCGACTGTTATTTCCACATCACTTTTTGGTTTTGTAGATGTCATAACTAATTCTGTAAATGCTATTCCATCTTTTGAGATGGTCATTGTGTTTCTTCCTGTCATGAACATACTCCATTTTTTTGCTACAGAAGTTTCGCTGCTAGTAGAACCGCCTCCTCCACCGCCACCAGTACTAGTTGTGCTTGCTGCAGATGTTGTAAATGTTGTTGAACTCGAGGAATTCATTTCATTTCCAGCTATATCCTCACAGCTGGCATAGAATGTGTAAGATGTTGAAGCGCTTAAGCCTGAGCTTGTGTTAGTGTGTGATGTTCCAGCTGCATCTGGTGTCATTGCAGAGCTCATTTGAGTGTAGTTTTGGCTTGTTGTGGAGATTCTGCAAGTTGAATTTTCATTGGTTGTAGCTGTTA
>CAZSMA010000048.1:0-11495 GCA_964608065.1 uncultured Methanosarcinales archaeon | reverse complement strand
ATCAGGTTTCCTCGTCGAGGAAAATTGGAAATTTCGCCGCAACACCTATTAAACGTAGTTTTATTACGTTTAATAGTGGTATTTCATTGAAAAGCGAAGTATTTATATATGTTGTTAGTCTGTTTTTAATCTTATTATTAGAATTGGGGGTTAGATTATGGATAATTGGAAAAATAAATTGATTAATGAGTTGAAATTAAGAGGGTATTCTAGAAAAACCATAAATGCCTATGTGTATCATGTTGATAAATTTCTTAAGTCCAAACTTGATTCAAAGAAGTATTTGCTGAGATTGATTAATGACAGAAAGAGTAAGGAAACTGTGAGAGTTGCTGGATTTGCTATTAAGTTTTATCTGGGGATTAAATCCAAGCAGGATAAATCAATAAATAAGATTATTGAGAAAATACCTAATGTCAAAAGAGACAAGAAACTACATGTTATTCTATCTAAGCAGGAGATTGGGAGAATGATTATTGTTACTAAAAATTTTATTCACAGGACAATGATTATGTTGATGTATTCCTCTGGATTAAGAGTAAGCGAGATTATTAATTTAAGATGGAATGATATTGATTTTGATAGAAATATAATCCATTTAAAACTGGCAAAAGGAAACAAAGACAGGATTGTAATGTTATCTCCTAAGGCTAAGAAGAATTTGATGAAATTAGATATAGAAAAAGAAGGATTAGTGTTCAAAAATAATAGAAATAGTAAATATTCTCTAAGAACTATAGAGCTTATTGTAAAAAAAAGTGCTGAAAATGCAAAAATAAAAAAGAAAATAACACCCCATACATTAAGGCATAGCTTTGCAACTCATTTGCTTGAGAGAGGAACTGATATTAGGTATATTAGGGATTTATTAGGGCATGCTAATCTGCAGACGACTATGATTTATACTAAAGTATCAAATAAAGACATATCAAAAATAAAGAGCCCTTTGGATTTTTAGAAACTTTTTTATATAAAACTCAAAATTGCTATCAGGATGATTAAAAAAATAAAAGAGCTTATGCAAACAAGAGAAGCTTTGGATAAATTAAACTCTAGTGTTGAGAATAATATCAAGGTTGTTAATGAACTGACTAAAGAAATATCCAGTCTGAGAGAAGGTTTTTCTAATATTAAAGAACAGTTAAATAAAGATAGCGATGAAATGGCGAATTCATTAAAAGAAAAAATATCAACAATAAATACTTTAAAAGATGAACTTCAGAGTGAAATCACTAATTTCAAGGTTTTTGTTTCAAACCAAAAGAAAAGTATGATAGAAGATTTAACAAAAGAGTTTAGAGAAGAGATGCTGAACCATACTAATGACCTAAAAGGAGATATTAGCTCATATAATGATTTAAAGCAGAAGATTAGTTCTGTTTTAAGCCATACTACAAGCTTAACAGAAGAGATACAGAAATTAAAGGAAATAAGCAAAAGCATAAAGAAAGAAGACTTTGAATTAACTAATTTTACAAATAAAATTGATGAAATGGATAAAGAAAAGTTAAGATTAATGAAAGAAGTAGATACATTGCAGAGATTAGTTTCTAAATCTAGAAAATATTAATACCTAAACCATCTTCTTGCTATTTCATCTGCAAACTGAGAATTTACATTCATAGAAATCAGTCTATTTCTTATATTTTCAATAATCTCTACTCTTTTTAATGGATCTTCCATTTAACCACCCCTTTTACTATAATTAAGCAAAGCAGATATAAATATCTTACTTAAATATTCCAAAAATATCTGCAAATACTGCTGCAAAGTCGCCTTTGTTTTTTGTCAGCAAGACTAAAAATATTATAGCAGCTGCAAATATCAAAAATGTAATCAGCTTTGCGATTTTTGCTTTTTTAAACATCTTGTATAACACCATATCCAATTAACCTGAATCTGTTGCCAATCCTTCTTGAGATTGTAACTCTAGAGCCAGGATTTGCACAAACTGGTAATTTTAAGATGCATCTAACTGTATTTTTACCTAATTCAGTTACTATTCCTACTGTTGCTGCACTGTTTACATTCAACATTAAAGATTCTCCCATCTTGATAGGCTCAACATTCAAGTCTTCTTTGCTTCCTACAACTCTTTCAAGCAAATGAATCTCTAGTTTAAAATTATACCATACATTAGGTAGTTTTCCAGGTGAACCCATAACAGAGCCTGTTAGTGAGTCTGATTTGACTAAAGATGGATCTAATAATGTCTGGATTCCTATTGAACCTCCTGGAACAACTTCTTTGACTTTAGCACCACCTGTTATAATACTCGTTATTTTTGTTTTGATAGGCTTCCATATTTTTTGGTTTTTTTCTTCAACCATTCTTCCTGGCTTAATCTCTATTTCCTGACCTTCAATTAATTTACCTTGCTTTAGGCAGCCACCTAAAACACCACCTTTCAAGTCTTTTATTAAAGATCCTGGTTTGTTTATATCAAAACTACGAGCTACAACCATCATAGGATCTTTAGAAGTGTCTCTTTTTGCAGTAGGAATGTTTTTTTCAATAGCTTCTATTAAAGCACTAATATTTACATTTTGCTGAGCAGATATTGGGATAATTGGAACATCTTTGTATTTGCTTGTTTTCAGAAATTCTTTTATTTGTTTATAGTTTTCCAATGCTTTTTTATCATCAACTAAATCAATTTTGTTTTGTACTATTATTAAGTTTTCAACACCTATAATTTCCAGAGCCATCAGATGTTCTCTTGTTTGAGGTTGTGGGCAAGGTTCATTAGCTGCTACTAATAACAAAGCTCCGTCCACTATTGTTGCTCCTGAAAGCATTGTTGCCATTAAGCTTTCGTGTCCAGGAGCATCTACAAAACTTACTTTCCTTACAAATTTTGATTTTACCTTATGCTTATCACATTCTTCTTTTATTGTGTAAGAATTATGGCCACGACATTTAGGGCATTTTCTGAATACAACATCAGCATAGCCTAGTTTTATTGTGATGCCTCTTTTCATTTCTTCAGAATGAGTATCTGTCCATTTACCGCTTAATCTTTCAAGTAAGGTTGTTTTTCCATGATCAACATGGCCCACCATTCCTATGTTTATAACAGGTTGTACTTGTTCAGCAACTTCTTTCTTTTTTCTAGGCATTTATTTTCTTTTCCTCTTTCTTAGGTTCTTCTTTCTTTTCTTTTGGTTTTTCTTCTTTCTTTGGAGCTTCCTTTTTCTCTTCCTTAGGTTTTTCTTTAACTTCCTTTTTTGGTGCTTCTTTTTTGTCTCCTTCTTTCTTTGCTTTGAATCCTAAGTCTTCTTTACCTTCTTTAATAATTTTAAGATTGATCTGAACAATCTTTTCATGGATTGTGTTTCCGCAAACGTTTTTTCTTTGTTTGATTCCTTTGCCTAATTTTCTTTTTATTCCAACACCTTTTACTGCCAGAATCTTTTTTCTTCTTGTTCCTGGAACATCCCATCTCATTGGAAATCCGCAATAATCAGAGCCGCCAGTTATTTGAAATTCATAGCCAGCTAAGCCAATTAGGTTTCCATCTATTTTTTCCTTTATTTTTTTTCCAATTAATGCACTAGATTGAGGGTCTTTAAGTTCTCTCTGTACACTCAACCCTTTTGCATTATTTATTGTTAGTTTAAAATCTGCCATTTTTTTTTTAAATTCCCTCCTATATATTTATTTAGAGCAATAATAAGCATGTATTTAAAAAGTTTACTAGTTTATATGTGTCAAAAACCATGATTTATGGATTGATATAATATTGCTTACCACAAATTTGAATAATGGTTTTTGAGCATGATCAGAAATTTTCACAATTTAACATAAATTATTGAAAATTTCTGACATTTTTATAGAAAGGAAATACATCTCTGGGCTTGCAAGAGTTGATTTTAAGGTTTTTGCTTATAAAAGGGTATAGTCTGCATGTTTTAGGCCTTATTTCATATATTTCGCAATAATCATCTTTTAAGAAAATGCATTTTTGATTGATTCTTTTAAGACAGTCTTTGTTTTTTCCTTTAATAGGGTCAATCTCTAAGAAATCATTATATCCTTTATCTTCTATTGCTTTGATTTCCTTAGTAGTTAACTTAACAACTGTTTCACAGCATTCTCCGCATTGTTTGCATTTGAAAGTTTTTGGGTTAAGATACATATATTGGAATTAAAAATACATTACTATAAAAATTTAATCAAAAAAAAAAAAAAACTTACTTTTTCTTCTTTGCAAAAATAAAAGCAGCTAAAAATCCAATTCCTAGGCCAATTATTGTACCTGCTGCAACTTTGTTAATTGCTAAACCTATGCCAAGACCTATCAAAAGACCTGCTGGAATAAGCATGCCGCCTATACTTTTCTTTTTACCCATCTTATCACCTTTTTTTTTTTATTTTTTATTCCCACGTCTAAAATATTCCAACAACTCAGTTGGTACTGGCAAGATTATTGTTGAGTTTTTCTCTGATGCGATATCAGACATTGTCTGGAATAATCTCAATTGCAATGCTGCTGGCTCTTTTCCTATCTTCCTTCCAGCTTCTGCTAGTTTTTCAGCTGCCTGAGCTTCACCTGTTGCTAAGATAACTCTGCTTCTTCTTTCTCTTTCAGATTCAGCTTGTTTTGCCATTGCTCTTTTCATTCCTTCTGGTAATTCAATATCTTTGACTTCAATATTTGTTACCTTAATACCCCATGGATCTGTTGCTTTGTCAACAATCTCCTGAACTTTCTTAGAAATTTGATCTCTTTTTTGCAGTATTTCGTCTAATTCAAACTGTCCAACTATATTCCTCATAGTTGTTTGTGCTAGTTGAGCTACAGCATATGCAAAATGTTCAACCTCAATTATTGCTTTGTCTGCGTCTCTTACTTTAAAGTAAAGGACTGCGTTAACTTTTAGGCTTACATTATCCTTGCTCACTGCTTCTTGTGCAGCAACATCAACTGCCTTAACTCTAATATCTACCTTATCCCAATGCTGTACTATTGGAATTACTAATCTTAAACCAGGTTGCATAACACCTGTAAATTTACCTAATGTGAATAAAACTCCACGTTCGTATTGCTTGACAATCTTTAAAGCACTAAAAAATAATACTACTGCCCAAAATATTAGAAATCCTGTTAATCCTATTCCAAAAATAGCCATTAAAATCACCCCTTTAAAGAATTTAGAATTAATTGGTTAATAAATGTATCGAAATTTTTACATTTTCGGAACCTCAAAAAACATATTTTGTTTTTTGTTGGTTTCTGTTTATAAAAAGATTTATATAACTTAAATAAAAACACTAAATACTATGTCAAAAGAAAGCTTACATTGGGCTGATCAGATAGCTCAGGAATTAAAGAGAAGAGCAGAAACAGATGAAGCTCTAAAGAAAATAACAAAAGAAAAGGGATTTATAGTTTATGATGAGAAAACTCCTTCTGGAAAAATACATATTGGTTCTGGCAGAGGATGGGTTATACATGATGTTATAGCTAAAGCATTGAGGGATATTGGGCTTAAAGGAAGATTTATACTAAGTTCTGATGATATTGATCCTTTTGATAAGATGAATGCTGATCTAGACCCTAAATTTGAGCAGTACTTGGGTGTTCCATTCAGAAACATACCAAGCCCTGTCAAAGGCTATGAAAGCTTTGCAGAGTATTATTTTATGCAATGTGTTGAGAAGTTTGAAGAATATGGGATAGAAGCAGAGATTGAAAAAACTGGAGAAAGATATGATAAAGGTGATTTTAACCCTGTTATAAAAAAGGTGCTGGATAATGCTGATAAAATTAATAATATTTATGAAAGATTTTATGGAAAAGCTCCACAGAAGTTGCCTTTTAATCCTGTTTGTGAGAAATGCGGAAAGATAGGAACTACTTTAGCTTATGAATGGGATAAAGAAAGAGAAGTTTTGAAGTATAGATGTACAGATGATTTAGTTGAATGGGCAAAAGGCTGTGGTCATGAAGGAGAAATCAGCCCTTATAATGGTAATGGAAAGTTTCCCTGGAAAGTTGAATGGGCAGCTAAGTGGCCTACTGTTGGTGTTATGTGCGAGCTAGCTGGCAAAGACCATTTTACTCCTGGTGGAAGCAGGAGTATTGCTATTGCTATATCCGACGAAATATTTAATTTCCCACCACCATATCCAAGCACTAGAAAGAAAATAGGAAAAGCTTATGAGTTTTTTACAATTGGCGGAAGAAAGATGAGCACTTCTAAAGGAACAGGTATTGGTTTTGTAGATTCAACAGAATATGCTCCTGCTAAAATATTAAGATATTTGTTAGTTGCAACAAGGCCTATGGCTGTTATTGATTTTGATCCTGTAACAAAGAATGATTTAATATTATTGTATGAAAGGTTTGATAAGACTGAAAGAATTTATTTTGGAAAAGAAAAAAATAATAATCCTCATGAAGTTCAGAAACATAAGAGAATCTATGAACTATCTCATGTAGGAAAAATACCTAAGAAAATTCCTCCACAGATTCCTTTTACTTTAGCTGCAACTACAATACAGGTTGCTTTGAATAAAGAGAAATCAATTTCATTATTACAGAAATTAAAACATTTACCTGAGAAATTGTCAAAAGAAGATTCAGAATATATTAATGAAAGGATTGATTTTGCTAAAAAATGGTTGGATAATTTTGCTCCTGAGCAATACAAGTTTACTTTGAATAAAGAAGTTCCTAAAGATTTGGAACTAGATGAAAAACAGAAGAAAAGTTTGCATATCTTATCTAAGAAATTAGAAAATAAATATGATGAGAAGACATTGTTTGAAGAGTTCTATGAGATTATAAAAGAAGAAGGAATAACTCCTGGAGAGTTTTTTTCAGCAGCATATAAGGTTTTGATTTCAAAAGAAAAAGGCCCTAAACTAGCCCCTTTTATCTTGACAATTGGTAAGAAAAAGGTTGCTGAGATGTTTGGGAAGGTTTAATTTTTCTTTAACAAAATAGAAGTGTCAAAAACCACTTAGTTAGCAGCATGTTGCTTATCGCAAACGTGTACAGTGGTTTTTGAGCATGCTCGGAAATGCTTTACATTTCCGACACATTTAAAAAGGATTCTATTTTCCCCTAGTAAATGGTAGATTACAGGATTGTCAAATATTGTAGAATGTGTAGAAAAAGGTTTGTTGTTGATAAAAGTGAAGCAAAGAACAACTACTGCGATGATTGTCAATTGAAAATCGATAAGAAACAAAGATAGTTATGAGGAGGAATAAAACAATGAAAGGAACAGTAAAATTTTTTAATCAAATGAAAGGATTCGGCTTTATTACAGCTGAAGATGGAAAAGAAGTTTTTGTACATCAATCAGGATTAAAAGAAGGCGTCACTTTAAATGAGAATGATGCAGTTACATTTGATGTAGAAGAAGGAGACAGAGGCCCAAAGGCTATTAATGTTTCAAAAGAAGAATAAATCATTTTTTTTTTGTTTTTCATTTTATTAAAGCATTATTGAAAGAGCACTTGATCAGTATCCTGATGATTTCGCTTTTTTCTAGAAAAGTGCTAAATGAGGTAGAAAATGAACTTATTTGAACAATTTAATTTAAGCAGTGAGCTATTAGCAGCTATTAAGAAACTAGGATTAACTGAACCAACACAAATACAATTAGAGTCTATACCTCCTATAATGGAAGGAAAGGATGTAATAGGGGAGTCAGCTACTGGTTCTGGCAAAACACTAGCTTTTGGCTGCGGTATTTTAGATAAATCTATTCCTGGAAAAGGGATACAAGCACTTGTACTTACACCAACAAGAGAGCTTGCAGAGCAGGTGAAAGATATGTTAATCCAGCTCTCGCAACAGAAACATCTCAAAATCATGGCTATTTATGGAGGAGTTTCAATTAATCCTCAAATTGATGGTTTAACAAGAGCAGAGGTTGTTGTAGCAACACCTGGAAGACTTTTGGATCATCTTCAAAGAGGCACAATAGATACTTCAAAAATTAAGATTCTTATACTAGATGAAGCAGACCGTATGTTTGATATGGGATTTATCCAGGATGTAGAAAAAATTATCAGAAAATGCCCAAGTAAAAGACAGACTTTATTTTTTTCTGCTACAATTTCATCAAATGTCAAGAAATTAGCTAATCATCATATGGTTAAACCTATTGTAGTTTTAGCTAAAAAACAAGTTGATCCAGCTAAGCTTAAACAAGTCTATTATGATGTTCCAAGGAGCTTGAAATTTTCTTTATTAGTTCATTTATTGCATAATGAAAAAAGAGGGTTAGTTATGGTTTTTTGTAACTCCAGAAAATCAACTGATTTTGTTGTTAAAAACCTTAAAGTGAATAATATCAAAGCAATAGCTATGCATGGAGGATTTGCGCAAAACAAGAGAACTAATACTATTAATTCATTTAACAATGCCAAAGTAGGCATATTGGTATGCACTGATGTTGCTGCCCGAGGACTTCATATTGACAATGTTTCACATATATATAACTATGAACTGCCAAAGGACGCAAAAGATTATGTCCATAGAATAGGCAGAACTGCAAGAGCTGGGGAAGAAGGAAAAGCAGTCAATCTTTTGTGTGATTATGATCATGATAATTTTGGAAGAATTCTTAATGAATATCGCGACTTCTCTATTAAAAAGATGGAAAAGCCATATTTAAATAAGATTGTTACTGTTAGAGATGCTGAGAGAAGAGGACCAAGAAGACAATGGTCACATAGACGTAGATAAGATTGACATAAAGCGTTAAACGAAGTTTCTCCCCTTCAGAGCTGGGCGAACTGAGGCACAACTTTCAGTAAACTTTTTAAATAATGACATATTTCCAACTAAAAGGTGATTTATATGGCAGAGGAAGATGTAGTAAAGCTTGGAGGAAATATTGAGCTAGCTGGGTTTAATGAAATAGAGCCTGGAGCTATGGTTATAGTAAAGAAGATGGTTGGAATCTATGTAAAGACTTTCTCAGAAAAACACAGTGATTTTGAGAAATTAGTTCTGACTTTGAAGAATAAGGAAAGTAATGAGCTAGTTGTTCAGTTGTACCATGGTGGAAATGTTAAGGAAGCTCAGTCTTCAGCTGGAAATCTTTTTAGAGCTTTAGATGAAGTAATGAAAAAAATAGAAACAGGTTAACCTTTTCTTTCATTTCTTAATAAAGCAATCTGAGATATTTTTAATAGTCTTACTTCTTGTTTTAGGTCTTCAATTTCTGCTTGTAAGCTTTTAGTAATTTCATAATTGTGCTGTGTGTTACCTACGTTTTCTTCTAAAATTTCATTAAATTCTTTGGTTTTTAGTATGTCGCTTCTTAATTCCTTGACCCAATTATCAACATCATTTTTGAATTGTTCTATATCTTCTGTTTTTCCAATGTTTTCCATCTAAACACCTCTTTTTTGAATTACTATATTAGTATACATATTGATATACCCCTTATATATAAATGTTGCGTTTTTGTATAACTTAGGATAAGTGATAAAAATCAATAAAATTTAAATAAAAACAAATACCTCTTTAATCAATATGAAGTTAAACAACATTTTACTAGTATATATGCAGAAGAATCATGGAGCTTTGGCTAAAATTAAGTCTGTTTTAGATAAATATAATATAAACTATAAAGAAGTTATCAGAGAGAAGATTAAAACAAGTGATTACAATAAGAAAGATTTAGTTATAGTTGTAGGCGGTGATGGAACTTTTTTGAGAGCAGCTTTAGCTTTGAAGAATCATGTTCCTTTCTTAGGTGTTAATGCTAAACATAATAAAAAAGAAGGTTTTTTTATGATAACTAATAAAATAAATTTTGAATCAAATCTAAAGAAAATTATTAATAGTAAATATAAAATAATCAAATTAACAAGGTTACAGGCTAAGATAAATAATAAGGTGATAAATGATTTAGCTTTGAATGAATTCTATATAGGTTGTAAGAAGCCATATGATGTTTTTAGATATTGGTTAAAGATTAATAGTAAAAAAGAATTACAGAAAAGCTCTGGAGTTTTGGTCAGTACTGCTGCAGGATCCAGTGCATGGCATAAATCAGCTGGTGGAAAAAAAATACATCCACATTCAAAAGATATTCAGTTTGTTGTTCGTGAACCTTATCATGGGAATATTATTTGTAACTATAAATTGTTAAAAGGAACTGTAAAGAACGAGATCACAATAATACCTGAGATAAAAGATTGTATTATAGTTGCAGATTCAACTAGTAAGGAATATAGATTGAAGAAATATTGTAAAGTAAGGATTTCAGCTTCTGATAAACCTTTAAAATTTGTTTATTTCTAATCAATATTATTAATAAAAAACAAAATAGTATACTTTTTCCCACACCGACGAGCGAAAACTATATAAATAACCTGTTTCTAAAAATTAAACATGTGGGGGTGGATTTCTTTAGATACTATTATCTAGTAATTGCTCAATGCAAAATATAGTTTAGAAACTAAAAATATATTTATATAAGCTTCACTTTCCTTATTCTTTGGGGGGTGAGTTACTGTAGATATTCATTTACAATTAGACACCCTTTATTGATATATAACTAATATGTGTCAGTTTTTATCTGATTACATCAAGAAAACTTTTTAAGGTTATTGTAAGATAATCTTGGAAAATAGTCTTTGATTAAACGTCAGATTTAAACCAAACACATACTAAAACTAAGCTTACATTTGGTTTTCATGGGTTATGTATTAGTAGAGAAAGACTAATTGATTATCTTCGGATAAGTTGGAGTTTACAGCAACAACCCTCTTCCTTTTCTTTTGATTATTACTTTAATAGTGGACTCTGTAATAATTAAAAACAAATGATAAAAGAAAGAACATAACAATAAAAAATATAGGATTAAAGCCATAATAAAATGGTTCTTTTACAGCACTTCCAGTTACTAAATTAGAGCCACAATCTACTGTAGTTCCAACAGTTGTGTGCTTGTAAATAGCTATTGCAACTCTTATCCTGTTTTTTCTTGGAAAACTGCATACATTACTACAGAAAGTACTTTCTCCTGGCTCTAAACTTTCTTTATCACAACCAGGCCTTACCATTATTTTTCCGCTGCAGAAAAAAGTGCTCCATTTAACATTTATTTTGTCTTCATATAAATTGTTTAAGTTTAAACTTATTACTCCATCTTTACATTCTTCTTCTGAGATGAATGTTTTTGGTTTTTCTTCTATAACTTCTTCTTCAATTACTGTTTCTTCAGGAACTTCTTCAATAGGTTTTTCTACAAATTCTTCTCCTAGTTTTTCTATTTCAGGGGAGGTTTCTTCTATAATCTCTTCTTCAATCATAGGTTCTTTTACATTACTTGAAATAATTAAGAATATAGTGATAATAGATATTATGAATACTATACCTTTTAGAAAATGATTATGTTTGTCACCTCTTTTTTTCATATTGGAAATAATAGATTAGAGTATTATTTAAACTTTTTGAAAATAATGGGTTTGTCCCAAGACTTGAATAATTCTTAAAAAAAAAAAGATTGTGTAATATT
>CAZSMA010000047.1:0-12058 GCA_964608065.1 uncultured Methanosarcinales archaeon | reverse complement strand
CTTTTCATACTATAACCTATTAGAAATCATTATATAAAAAGGTTTCTTAAAATGTCAGAAATTTTCATTTTTTTCTATTAATGTTGTAAAAATTTCTGATCATCATGAAAATCATAGATTTTCAGGATACAGGAAATCTTTGATTTCCTTGTATGATCAAAAACCACTGTTCACATTTACGATAGCAATATGTCATCAATTTATAATGGGTGGTTTTTGACATTTTGTAACAGAATACTTATTCAAACTATGGCCTTTCTTCAACAATTTAGCTAGCTCTAAAACATCTTCAAACTTCCTGATACTATAATCTGCCCAGACTACTTTCCCTCTTCCTAAATAACCATAAGATGCAAAACAACTTATTAAACCAGCCCTTTTAGCCCCCAATATATCTCTTTCAGGATAATCTCCGACGTGCATAACATGATTAGGTTTTAATCTAAGTAATTTTAGAGCTTTTCTAAAAGGTAATTTGCTAGGCTTTGTTCTTCCTGTATCTTCCCATCCAACAACAACATCAAAATAATCTGCAATGCCCATTTCATCTAATCTTGTAAAAGCCTTTAATCTTGGAGCATCTGTCACTATCCCAATCTTCAATCCTAAGTTCTTCAATGCTTTCAGAGTTGGAATCACCTTTGGATATGGTTTTAAATAAAAGTATTTAACTTTGCGGTATGTGTTTATTCCTGCTGCTAGAATTCTTTCATGATAATGATTGAACTTTTTCAAAAAATTGGTTATTGGATAGTCTCCTTCAATATCTTTCAGATAAATCTTGAATAATTCTTTCTGTGCTGTCTTAAAACTCATTCTTAATCCAGCTTTAACCATAGCTCTTGCTGCTGCATTGCTTGCTTTTTTTTTCATTCTAATAAAATCTATCAAAGTCATGTCTAGATCAAATAATATTGCTTTTATCATAGGATTAGTTAATTATAAGTTGGATATAAAGTTAACTGATTAGTATATCATTGCTTGCTTTGATGCAGCTACAAGTTTCTGACGTAAGCCTGATTCTGAAATTGTAATATCTTTCTCCTTTTTGAGTTTACTGATAAGTTTATCAAGTGTTTCACAAAAAGGTACACACTCTGCAATTACAGCGTGCAGTTTAAATCTCTCTTTTTGATTGGGCGTTGTATATTTGCCCTCTTCTGTAATATAGTATTCTGAAGCCCTAATCCAAGCTGTATCTGGAATATCTGTATCTATGCAACCGTCTTTTGATATTCTAAAGTAGGTCATTTTACTTTGTTGATAATTGTATGAGGTTTATAAAAGTTACTATTGATACTTACTCTATAGTGGTATTAAAAGGAAAGATTTATAAACATTTGATAAAACTGAGTTATACATGATCCACAAAATATCAGATATCAAAATAAATGAAGCAAAAAAACTGAGAGCTGAAGGCAAAACTTATGAATGCATATCACAGGAGTTAAGTATTTCTTTATCAACCGCATATGCCCATACTATGGGAACCAAACTTATTAATGCCGACAATGCCATTCGTGAAAGCCACGTTCCTTTAGCAACAGAGTACAGACATTTTTTTAAGAATCACCTTAAATCAATACCTAAAACAAACTTCAAATATAAAAAAGTCTCAACCATTAATGGAAAGTTAGTTATAGAAGTTAAAAAAGAGTTTGATGATTTTGATGATAGGTTTGTAGTCTCAGTTTTAGAGGATTTTATTAATATATGCCTGAAGAATATTGATAAATTTCCAAAAAATTATGAAGTAAAAAGTGAAGAATTGATAGTCAAAGGTAGTGATATGGAATATTGTATCGAACCCTTAAGCATGTACGCTAAAGCATTTATGCAGTCATACTTAAAGCCAATGTTAAAAAGAGAATCAGTTACAGGACAATAGTCTGCTCTCTTCCTGGACCAACAGAAACATATTTTAATTTAACTGGAGAAACTTTACTCATTTCTTTTTCTATAAATCTGACATATTCCTGAGCTTGTTTTGGTAAATCATCAAATTTCCTGCAGTTAGTAATATCTTTTTCCCAGCCTTTAAATGTCTTATACTCAATCTTGCAGTTTCTCATAATATTTGGGTCTGCTGGAGAAAATAAATACCCTTCCCCCTTATAATTATATTTCATAGCTATCTTTATCTCTTTTGCTCCTGAAAACAAATCTATTTTCATAATAGCTAACTCTGTATATCCATTAATCAATTGAGAAGTTCTGGCCTGTACCATGTCAAACCATCCAACCATCCTTTGCCTGCCAGTTGTTGCTCCAAACTCAAATCTTCTTAGTTTTTTAGCAATTTCAGTGTTAACATCAATCTCAACTGGAAAAACATGTTTTCCAACCTTAGTTGTATAAGCTTTACATACACCTAAAATTTTATCAATCTTTTTTGGAGAAAAACCAATTCCACTACATGCTTCTGAAGCAATAGTATGAGAACTAGTGACAGAAGGCAGACAACCAAATCTTTTATCCAACTCACGACCTTGTGCTCCTTCAAACAGAAGTTCTTTATTTTCATTAATTGCTTTATTTACAAATAAGCTTAAATTTTGAATATTTTTTAAGAACTTTTGCCCAATTTCCCAATAAACTTTAATGATTTCATCAACATTAAAAGAAAAACCCTTACAAAATACTGTGTAATCAAGCTCTTCTTCAGTTACAATTCCCATTTTTAACTGATGTTTATTTTCTCTAAGTTCTACTTCTTTTAAAGTTTGAAAAAAACCTTTGAATGTTTTTTCATCAACATTATAAACATGTTTTATTAATGCTAATTTTTCCTTACAGTGCATTTTTACTGCTTCTGCAAACTGCTTTTTGTCTTTAAGCATATAAGCATAAACAGCATTTCTTGCAACTTCATCTTCATAGCAAGGACCTATGCCACGAGCTGTAGTTCCTATTTTAACTTCTCTTGCATGCTCTTCTGCCATATCCATTATCCTGTGATAAGGGAAAAGTAATTGTAATTTTTCGTCTAGAATTAGGCTTTTCCTGTCAAAATTTTTTCTTTTCTCAACTTCTTTGACTTCTCTATCTAATTGTATTAGGTCTGCAACTACACCAGCACCTATTCCTAATATATTATTATCATACAAAACACCAGAAGGCAGCAAATGAAATATAAATTGCTCACCATCAACAACAATAGTGTGGCCAGCATTATTACCGCCTTGAAACCTTAGAATAATATCTGATTTTTCTGCTAAAATATCAATAAGCTTGCCTTTTCCTTCATCTCCAGTCTGCATTCCAGTTACAACAGTAACAGTCATTCTATCACCTTACGAATTTAGAATTAATTAGTTTATATAGTTTTCTGTTATTTTGTTCTAAGAGAATTTAAATATTTTTGGCTCATCAGATCTATAGTAAAATACCCTGATTATTTACCTTTTTGGAGTAGGTATAATAAAAAAGTTTATATACTATCTTGTATTTTAGGTGTTAAGTTAAAATGAATATTTTTAAAGTAGTTGCAGGAATGGTTGAAAATGAGTTTGATAAGTATGTCTCAGGATATAAGCCTCCTATTAAATTAACTGAACAAAAACTAGATGATGTAATTAAGTTTTCTTTACCAGATGATTCGTGTACTGTTAAATTTGAGAATTTATTTGTAAGAAATCCTGTAAAAAAAGAAGAATATTGTAAAGGTATAGAAAATTATGGAGATATAGGGTTATTTGGTGATTTTTCTGTCTTTTATGAAGGTAAGAATGCAACTCTTAAAGAAGTTAAGTTAGCGCATAGGGGTTACCCTCAGGGAGATAATGAAATACATAATGATTTTGGGCTTGGTGAAATATGGAAAATCAAAAAAAAATTCCCAGTAAACTCAGCTAAGGAAGTTGGTATAGAAAAGATAGTTGATTCAATGACTTATCTGTTAGATCCAAATATAAAAAAAATAGCAAATAAATACTTAGTCTAATCTTTTGAAAAGTAAAAAAGTAGGAGAACACTATCTTAGACAAAATAATTAATTTTAGATTCCAAAAAGCTTATCCTATAGAAACCTTTAAATATACCCACAACCTATAGGTTACAAAATGGGGGCAAGAAATTATAAAATAGCTACTTTAGGAAGCCATTCTGCGTTGCAAATACTCAAAGGAGCGAAAGACGAAGGATTTTCTACAATTGTTGTTTGTGTTAAAGGAAACGAAGCTCCATACAGGCAATTCAAAGTTGCTGACAAAATAATCACAATAAACAGCTATAAAGATTTTGAAAAAACTCAAAATCTATTATTAAAAGAGAACGCTATCTTAATTCCACATGCTTCTTTTATTGCTTATATGGGTCAGGATCGTATAGAAAAACTAAAAGTCCCTTATTTTGGAAACAAAAAAATATTACAATGGGAATCTAATAGAAATATGGAAAGAAAATGGCTAAAACAAGCTGGACTAATGCTTCCAATGATGTTCAAAAACCCAAGAGATATTGATAGGCCTGTCATAGTTAAATTCCATGGTGCTGGTGGCGGTATGGGTTATTTCCTGGCTAAGAACCACAGTGACTTCAAAAAGAAAATTAGATTACATCCACAAAGTAAAAAATACGTTATTCAGGAATACATCCTTGGAGTTCCTATGTTTTCCCATTATTTCCATAGCCCGTTAACAAACGAAACAGAATTAATGGGTTTTGACAAAAGATATGAAAGCAATGTAGATAGTTTAGGAAGAATCTCAGCTAGAGATCAGATGGCATTACCTAAGGAACAAGTTGACCCAAGTTATGTTATTGTAGGAAATATTCCATTAGTTGTTAGAGAATCATTTTTACCAAAATTTATTAGTGAAGCAGAAAATGTTGTAAAAGTAAGTAAGGAAATCGCACCTCCTGGTTTATTTGGACCATTCTGCATGGAAACTATAATGACTCCAGAAAAAGAGATAGTAACTTTCGAAATCTCAGCCAGAATAGTAGCAGGAACTAACCCTTATATCAATGGTTCTCCATACACTTGGTTAAAATACAATGAACCAATGAGCACAGGCAGGAGGATAGCAAGAGAAATAAAATTAGCTATAAAACAGAACAAATTAGACAAGGTTTTATCATGATAACTCAAAAAGACATAAAAAAAATAATAGAAAACTATGATTTAGGTGACATAACTATTGGAGTTCTTGGAGGCCATTCTGCTTTGGATGTCTGCAGAGGAGCAAAAAAACTTGGTTTCAAGACATTAGCTGTCTGTCAAAAAGGAAGGGAAAAAACTTATGATAAATACTATAAAACAAGGGATGACAAAGGAATAATAGACGAAACAATCATCCTAAACAAATTTTCAGATATAACAAAAAAAAGCGTTGTTAAACAACTGCAGGAAAAGAACACAATCTTCATCCATAACAGATATTTCTGGGTGTATTTTGATTTTAAAAATATAGAAAATAAATTTCCAGTACCTATTTTCGGAACAAGAAATATGCTGAAGTTAGAGGAAAGAGATGTTCCTAAAAATCAATATTATTTACTGCAAAAAGCTGGAATCAGAATCCCAAAGATTTTCAAAAACTCAAAACAGATAGACAGATTAGTTATTGTTAAAGTCAATGAAGCAATTAGATGTTATGAAAGAGCATTCTTTTTCTGCAATAATCACAAATCTTTCAAGGAAAAATCAGAAGAATATTTAAAGAAAAAAATAATAACAAAACAAGCTTTAGACAAAGCTGTAATTGAAGAATTTATAGTTGGAGCTCAGGTCAATTTTAATTTTTTCTACTCACCATTAACAGAAGAACTAGAGCTAATGGGAACAGATACAAGAAGGCAGACCAATTTAGACGGTTTACTTAGACTTCCAGCTTCAGAACAATTAGTTGTTCTAAAATATCTAAAGCCAAAATTAATTGAAACAGGACATTATAATGTCACAACAAAAGAATCTATCATAGAAAAAGTTTATGAAGCTGGAGAAAAATTCATTGCAGCATGCAAAAAAGAAAACCCTCCAGGAATTATAGGACCTTTCGCATTACAAGGTGCAATTGCAGCTGAAAAAGGAAAAGAAGAGATTGTTATTTTTGATGTTTCAATGAGGATTCCAGGCTCACCAGGAACCCGTTTTACACCACACACTGGCTATTTATACATGGATTCCATAAGCTATGGTGAAAGAATAGCTATGGAAATTAAGAAAGCAGTAGATGAAGGTCAGTTAGATTTGATTCTTACATGAAAACCCTAATCATTTACACTTCTGTACACCACGGAAATACTGAAAAAATAGCTAAAGTAATTGCTAAAGTTCTTAATGCAACTTTATTAAAAACAAATGAAGTAGATGTAAACACGCTTAAAGAATATGATTTGATTGGCTTTGGTTCTGGAATATATGCTTGGAGACACCACAGATCCTTGCTAAAACTTGCAAATAAACTTCCAACATTAAATAAAAAAGCATTCATTTTCTCAACTGCAGGAGCTCCTTCAATTTCTAACCATAATTCATTAAGAAAAAAATTAATCAATAAAGGTTTTACAATTGTAAAAGAATTTTCCTGCAAAGGTTTTGATACCTTTGGACCACTTAAACTTATTGGCGGATTGAATAAAGACAGACCTAATGAACAAGATTTAAAAAAAAGCGAAAATTTTGCTAAATCATTACTGAAATAATTTTTTTTTTTCCTTTAAAAACTTCAAAGTCATAACAAACTTTGATAAACACATGCTTTTCTCAATCAAAACTTGGAAAAGTTTCTCTTCCAAAACCCACAAATATCATCCACTTTTCTTGAAGCAATCCCAGTATACTTTTCAGGATTGCTCAGTATTTCTAATTGTTTTTTTGTGAATTTTTTCAAATATGGTTTTAATGATTTATCTTCCTTAATTAATATCTTTAATGGCTTCTTACTTGCCTGAGATTTCAATGTTAATTCCCTTACATGCTCATGAGCATCAGGATGATTATGAGCTGCTAACAATATATACAATGGCTCTGCTGCAATCAAATCCTTATTCATATCAAAGTTTTTCTTCATATTTGCATTATCAACTCTAAGATTAGACATTATTTTATTCAATCTAACTGTAGAAACATACAAACCAGCTAAAATCTCAGGAATAAATCTTGAACTTGCTGAATTAGTCAAATCTCTCTGATGCTCTGATATTTGGTCAGAATACACAGTAATTATACGAGGCATAAAAGCCTTCCACATTGACTTGATATTCTCAAAATTAATAGGATTCCTCTTTTGTGGCATTGTTGAACTTCCTACTTGTTTTTCACCAAACTCTTCACCAACTTCTCCTATTTCACTTCTTTGTAAATGCCTCATATCATCTGCTATATTAGCTAAAACTCCAAAACATGATATAATTGAATGGATAAAATCAGTTATATACTCTGCTTCAACAACTTGTGTTGAAATTGGACTTGGTTTTAAATTAAGTTCTTTTAAAACTTCCTCTTCAAACTTAACAGCATCGTTAAAAAACAAACTTGAAGCATTATAAGCACCAACAGATCCAGCTATCTTGCCCCTTAAATCATTTGCTTTTATTTTTACTTCTAAAACCCTATGGCCTAATCTTGAAACATACTGCGCTACTGCAAATCCGAATGTTATTGGCTCAGCATGCTGTCCATGTGTTCTTCCAATCTGTAAAGTGTTTTTCTCCCTTAAAGCTAATTTTATCAAAGTTTTCTCAAAATTAATCAGTTCTGGCAATAAGATTTCGTTTGTAAAATCCTTATACCTTGCAGCATCTGCAGTACATATTATATCATGGCTTGTTGTTGTAAAGTGAACATAAGGTTTTGCTTCATCAGAAACATTTTTCCTTATCATATTTGCCAATGCCCTTACATTGTGCTTGATTTTATCTTCCTCTTTGTAAACTTGCTCAGCTGTAACATTATTACATGCACTGGTAACTTCTTCTGCTATTTTCCTACTACAAAGCCCTCTTTTAGCTAATGTCCTTGTTAGAGCCGCTTCAACCTTGCACATATAATTAATCATTGCAGTCTCAGAAAGATAAGGCTGTAATTTATTGAACACTTTCTTATTCCTTCCATAATATCTGAAATCCAGAGGATTAATATTGTCATACAAATCAATAAATTCTTCATCAGATTCAAAATCATTGTTTATCATTGTCATTATCTCCTTTAATAACTGGCTTTCTTTATTCAACGATATAATAATCCTGTTTTTTTGTTTTCTCTCATTGATTATTTTATTTTTTTTGAACAATTTTATAGCATTATGCACTTTTGCCGGACTGCAGCCTAGTTTACTGGCAATATCTCTGATGTGTAAATTCTCTTTCATCAATAAATTTAAAATTTCTATGTTTTTTTTTGTAAATAATTTGTGGATTTCCATGGTATTGTATAGTAAATGTTCATTATTTATAAACCTTTCGGTTGTAGAATTAGTAAATATTTAGTTTTAGAGAACGATATATAAAGTTATTAAAAAAAAAAAAAACTATTTGCCACTAACTATCTTTGGTTTGTAATCTTTTTTTTCAGGCTTTCTACCAAAACAATATAAACCGCTATTTTCAAAGTGTTTTAAAACTTCCATATTCACAGGCCTTGGTTCGGTTAATTCCTTAATAGGCAACCTCCTAATTTCACCATCTTCATTAAAGTCAACTATACCCATTCCAGATTCTCCACCTTTCTGCAAATATTCTACTGCTGCAATCCCTAACTTCTGACCAACGTAGGAATCAGAAAATAGAGTATGTCCGCATCTAACACTATATGTAGGACTTTTAGTCTTTATATCAATTTTACTTATGTGGCTTCTTATTCTTGGATCATCTTTTAACTTATCATGAATCCGTTTTGCTAATTTATCACCAATACCTCCTAGTTTTCCATGACCAAAACTGTCTGTACCAGTCTCTAGATAGACTCGTTTATCTGTCAAAGGATCATGAGTACCCTCAGAAACTGAAATTAAAACATATGGATTTGTTAATATGCCTGGATTTTTTTTACTATGCTCTGCCCTTGAATTATATCTATCTGCAATAAAATCACAGGTATAATCAAGGTCTACCTTTATCTCTGGAATTAGTATTACATCAGCTCCAGCAGAAATACCTGCCATAAAAGCTACTCTTCCAACATCCCTACCAAAAAGTTCAATAATCCCAATAGCTCCATTTCCTTCTAATAATGGGATAAAGTCTTCAAGTTCGTCTTTAGCTCTATTTATTGCAGTATTGTGGCCTAAGCTATAAACTTGTAAATCTCCATCCATTGTTTTAGGGATTCCTATTAAAGTAAGACTATTACCATATTTTTTTACCAAATCTTGAATTACACTTAATGTATCATCTCCACCGCATGCAATTATTGCTTCAAGTCCTCTTTTCTTTGAGTTATCAATAATGTACTGTGAAACATCGGCTTCTTCAAAATCTTTGTTATCTAATTTGCCAGTATAATTAAACGGATTTGTTCTTGAAGTTTGCAGTACGGTGCTTGTTTTAGAATGAATACCTTGCACAATTTCTGGATTTAAAAGAATCATATTGTTTGATAATAAACCTTCCCACCCCTTTTTTATACCATAAACTTCCCATCTTTTAGTATGTGCAGATCGTACTATTGATTCTATTGTTGCATTTAAACCTCCGCAATCTCCTCCACCGGTTAATATTCCTATTTTTTTTGTAATTTTAATCCCCCACCTAAGTTTTTTATTTTATTAATTCCAATCACATTCTCATTAATAAACTTTTTGGTTTTTACAAAGAAAAATACTATCTTATAATAGTTACAATTACCACTTCTTATCCCTAATCTTAAGATAAAAAGCAATATGATTAATAATCACATGCAGCAATGGAAAAATAACAACTATTGCTATTAAATACAAAACATCAGGAACATAAATAAATGATAATAAAGCCAAACTTCCAATAACCCAGTCTAATTGGTCAAATGGAAACCATTTTTCCCCTTCTTTTTTACCAATTCTTCTCTTAAAAAAACTTTCAACAGAATCTCCTAACAAAGCTCCAAAACCTAAAAAAAATCCTAAAGCAACAAAACTTACTTTTGAATAATCAATAAGACTTATGGAATTAAAGAAATTAATTGCATATAATCTATTTTGCAAAAATGCAAAGATTATAGCAAAAAAAACACCAACTACAAAACCTCTGTAAGTCTTATGCTCTCCTAAAATTCTTTTTCCTTTCCATGTTTTACCCATATCAACAGGTTTTCCCAAAAATTTTAGAGTGTTCCTAAACAAACCTGCAAACATATTAGCACTATAAGCAGGCAGCATAAGCCATAGTATTTCTAGAATGATTTTCATCACATATAACCTTTCTCTTTTAAATTTCTTTCAATCCTTTCTAAAACATCTTCATTTGTTGCTGTAAATTGCTGTCCTGTAACTAACTCAAAAGCTTCAATATATCTTCTTGCAGCTTCTACTTTTACATTATCAGGAATTTCAGGGATTTCTCCATCTCCAATAAATCCCTGGTTAGCCAGCCATGTCCTGACATACTCTTTGTCTATTTTATTCTGTTCTTTTCCTTTTCTGAACAAAACCTCATAATTATCATTAAACCAGAATCTCGAAGAATCTGGAGTATGAATCTCATCCATCAGAACAATCTCTCCATTTAATTCTCCAAACTCATACTTTGTATCTACTAATATTATTCCTTGTTTTGCAGCTACTTGAACACCAAAATCATACAATTTAAAACTGATTTCAGTTAATTTATCCATAGTCTCTTTATCAATTAATTTTTTTTCAACAATCTCTTTTACACTAATATTTTCATCATGCTCTCCATGCATTCCTTTTGTAGTTGGTGTCAATATTGGTTCTTCCAGTTTTTGGTCTTTTCTCATGCCCCCTGGTAATCTATTGCCACAGAAATTTCTTTTTCCTTTGCTGTAATTATACCAGGCTGAAGTTTTTGTCACACCTGTTATATATCCTCTTATAACCATCTCAACAGGAAATGGCTTTATTTCCTTAGTGACCATAACATTTGGATCAGGAACCTCTATCATATGGTTTTTTACAATATGTTTTGTTTTTTCAAACCAAAAAGCAGCCATCTGATTAAGAACCTGGCCTTTGAAAGGTATTGTAGTTAATACTCTGTCAAAAGCACTTATCCTGTCTGTAACAATAATAATCCTCTTACCATCTTTAGTGTAATTATCCCTTACTTTTCCCTCATACTTTTCTCCTAGTCCAGAGAAATCTGTTTTGCCTAATGTAATTTTCAGCTGATTGTTCAGAACTTCTTCTGATATCATATTCCCATCTCCTTATCAGATTTTATAACCTTATCATGAAATTCTCTTCTTAATTCTTCCAGTTCTGTTTTCTTATGCAAAAGCTGCAGGCAGGTAATCGCAGCATTAACTCCGCTATTTAACCCAACCCATAAACCTTTTTTGACAATTTTAATTAATTTTAGAGCATCCTTTGCAGTGCTTTTTTCCAAAATAGGAATATTGATAACAATATACTGTGTATCATTCTTTAATTTCTGGTATTTGTTCAGATCAAAAAAGTATAAGTTTATTTTGTTCTTGTCCAATTCCTCTGAAAATGAGTATGTTGTACTGAATCTGTCCAATAACTCAGTACATTTCTTTACTACAGAATTCTCTTTATCTCCAACAATATTCACATAGACATATGCTTTCAAAAATAAATATAAATCAATAAATCTTTCACCATTAATTGGAGCACAAAGTACAGGAAATCCAGGAGGCATCTGCATTATAGACAATAATGCATCCAATCCATCAAAATCAACATTGCATGGAATCCCAATCACAGTTGCAGGTGTTTTTGCAGCTATCACTCCTGGCAGTGCAGCTGACATCCCAGCTCCTGCTATTACTAAATCATATTTTGTTTTTAATATCTCATCCAGTAATTCAGGTGTTTTATGAGCAGAACAAATCCTAAAATCATAATCTATAGTGCTTTTTCTAAGTTTATCAACTAATTTATTATAAACATCTTCATCTGATTTAGAGCCAAAAATAACTAATATTTTAAACATC
>CAZSMA010000046.1:2423-12064 GCA_964608065.1 uncultured Methanosarcinales archaeon | reverse complement strand
TATGACTACTCTTTTAGTTCTTCAGCGTTTCCTTTGCTGATTAACACATCTGCTACCTTAAGTGGAAGTTCAGTTGTTTCATCAGCAGAATAAGGGCCGTATTCTTCCAGTTCAGGGCCAACAAACTGTGATGTTTGAATCAAAAACTTTACTTTTTTATTAATAAAGGTTTCAGCTGGCTTGAATTCTTCTTTAGCTTCAATTTGAGGTTCTTCTTTTTCCTCTGTAACTTCTGCTTTAGATTGTTCTATCTCTTCTTTTTTTTCCTCAGGAAATTCACATTTACTTACAGCTGGCAGTTTACCGTCTAAAACATTGTTTATAACACCTACTCTGAACATATCCAGAACATTCATTAAGTTATCAAAAAAACCCTGCTCTTCTTTTAATAGATTATTAGTGTCAAGCATATCTGAGTCTGTCCTGCTTTTGTTTATAGCCATGCTTATTATCTTTTTCTCTCTTCTTTCATATAACTCTTTGAGTATCTTCTGTATATTGCGCAATTCCCTCATTGTCCTATCTTTTTCTGTTACAGAGAAAAGGTCTTGCTGAGGCTTACTGACTAATTCGAACTTATCTTTAAGATAATCTATAACATCAGGATAAAAAGTATCATCTAGTTTTTGAAGTTCTTCCCTGTTTTTCTCTCTTCTTAATAGCTCAAAAAGCGTTTCATAAGTAACCCTAATATTTTTTTCTTCCAATTTAACCCCCACTCTAAGTATAAATAAGCTACGGATATTTAAATATTTATATTTTCGACAACTTTATTAATCAATATGTATTTTAGAGTAGATATGGGGAATAACAGATTAATTAGTTTTTTGATTATTTTCTTAGTATTTGCACTTATATTTGGGCTGAACCTTAACTTTAAAGCTAATAATTATGATGTTTTTTTCCATATAAAGACAGGGGAATATATAGCACAGAATAAAGAGATTCCAAATAATGATATTTTTTCACATACATCTGATAATGAATGGACTGTACATGAGTATGTTCCTGCAATGATGTTTTATTTTTTCTATAAGAATTTTGGATTTGATTCCCTGATATTCCTTAAAGCAGCTGTTATAACACTAATATTTTTGCTTTTATTCAAACTATTTAATAAAAACTTATATGTTTCTCTGGCATTAACAGTTTTTGCTGCTTTATCGACGAGTATTTACGCTTATATAAGGCCGCATATATTTTTTTGGTTGTTCCTGGTCTTAATATTTGTAATTTTAAAATATAAGAAATATTATTTATTGCCATTATTAACTTTGATATGGGCTAATTTTCATTCAAGTGTTATTATTGGTGTTGCAATAGTTTCAATATATTTATTAGATTTGTTTATAGTTAAGAAGCAATTAAAGTTTATTTATCTGATTATAGCCTGCTTTATAACCTCTTTAATAAATCCACATACATACAAGATATTCCTACTTCCTTTAAAGATACTCAAGCTTTCAGCTGATGTCAATGAGTGGAAACCATATGGAATAGAGAGTTTCTGGTTCTGGTTTTATTTGATTTTTACAGCATGTATTGTTTTGATTTTTATTTTGAGCAATAAGAAAATTAAGATAACATATTTACTTGTGTTTGTACTATTTACTGTTTTAGCTTTCAAATCAAAAAGATATGTTGCTAGTTCAATTTTAGTCAATCTTATTATAATACAGCCATACTTAAGCAGATTGAAGATAAAAAGGAGCAAAGCTAAAGATTATTTTTTTATTATACTTGCATTATTATTGATTGTTTTCTCTGTTGTAAAACTCAATGCTTTTAATACTGAAATTCCATGGAGACATTTTGGAGAGAATGCTATTGATTTTGTTAAGAATAACAATATAGAAGGGAATATGTACAACAGCTATGAGCTTGGAGGTCCTATAATATTTAAATTATATCCGGAATATAAAGTTTTTATAGACGGAAGAATAGATGTCTATGGCAAAGAGATAGTTGATGATTATTATGATATACGGTATGGAGAAAACCTTAAAGATTTGATTGAAAAATACAATATATCTTTTTTTATAATTGACAACAAATTAGCAGCAGATATTGGACCAATATTGCTTAAAGATGATAACTATAAACTGGTTTTTTTTGATGAATATTTTTCAGTTTATGTTGAAGATATTGCTGAATACAAAAACATAAGAAAATTTACTGCTATTAACCCATACTATGGTTTAGATCCAAAACAGAATACAGAAATGATTATAAATGAGATAGAATACTTATTGAGTATAGATCCAGATAATATTAATGCTTACAGGAACTTGGGGTTATTATATTATTTTGAGAAAAATGATAAAGAGAAGGCAATGTATTATTTTGATAAATATCTGGAAATAAATCCAAATGATAAAGAGATCAAGGAATTGGTAAAATGAAGAAAAAGGTTATTTATTATGCTATATTTTTATTGATAATATTTGTTTATCTGAGTATTAAATCAGCTAACTTAGAATATGGTTTTTCCGACGAGAATACTTATTTTTATATGGGGAAATTAGTGGCAGAAGGTAATATGCCTTACAAAGATTTCTTTTTTTCAAGGCCGCCGTTGCAGCTCTTTGTTTTGGCTTTGGTATTTAAGATATTTGGATTTAATTTTATTTTATTAAAATTATTGCCAACTTTGTTTACTATAATAAGCGCTTTCTTTATATTTTTGATGATGAAGAAATTCAATGCAGTCTATTCTTTTTTATCAGTTATTTTATTCATGTTTTCCTACGACAGTTTAAGGTTCAGCACATATAATATGGGTGTTAATCTTGCTGTAATGTTTTTAGTGATTGGTTTTTACTTCTTTTTTTTACAGAAAAAATTTTTTATAAGCGGTATTATATTAGGATTGGCAGGGCTAACTAATTTTATGTCTTTAATCCCTTTTGCAGTTATCCTTGTTTACCTTTTTTTTAGAAACAAAAAGATGTTTCTTAAATTTTTAGCTGGTTTTTCTGTTACATTTATACTTGTAAATTTGGTTTTATTGTTGGCTTTTGGAAGCAAATACATTATTCCTGTATTCAAATATCACTTTTTGAAGCCTAAAAGTGCTGAAGGAAGGAATTTTGATATATTTTACAGGATGATTAGGATTAATTTTTTATTGTTTTTGCCTGCTTTGTTGTTTTTCGTAGATAAAAACAAGAGGAAGATAGGGATTGCTGCTCTTAGTTCAGGAGCTTATCTGTTGTTTTTTATAGCCTTAAACAAAGTGTTCGGTTATTATTTTATGTTTATTTTTCCATTTTTAGCTATTATAGGGGGTTATTCATTGATTAATTTGATTGATAGGGTAAATGTTAGTAAGAAGATATTGTATTCTGTGTTGTTTGTTGTTGTGGTTTTGCTTAGTGCATTCTCTGTAAGGAACTATATCAACTATGATTATCAGGATTTTAATAATGCAGAAGAGATCTCACAATATGTTGCTGATAATTCTGATGAGAATGAAGAGATATTTGGTGATGACTCTATAGTTCAGGTTATTGCCTTGCTGTCAAATAGAAGAATAGCATTGAATTTTGCTGATTCTAATAATTTAAGGTTCAGAGCAGGTGTTACTGACATAAATGAAGTTATCAATGACTTAAAGCAAAGTGGAGTAAAGTTTATAATAAATTATAAAGAGAATCTTGGAAAGCTTACAGCAATATACGGTCCTGCTTATATGGATGAATTCAGCAATTATGTAAAGAGTGATTGCAGTTTAGTTAAAACTTTTTCAGATAATTGGAATGATAGAGTGAAAGTTGTTGAAATACATGATTGTAAACAATAAAATGACAAGATTAACATTTGAAGACCTAACATTTAAAGATGAAAAAGATAAAGTTAGAGCCAACTTCCTGAAAACATATTATTTCTACCTGGACAAAGAGGATTTAAATAAAATCTCTGACTTTGTAGTCGAGAAAAACTCTATAAATTTCATGAATGTTTCAGAAAGAAAAGTAGATAATAAGTTTAATTTATTGCTTCAAAAGGGGTTTGATGGATTAAAGAGTTCTTTAAACAACAAGAAAACAATTTATATCCATAAAAATTCAGATATTCCTTTGATTGGAACTCTTTATTTTGGGATAATTGACAAAGGCTCTAATATAATTGAATTAAGGCCTAACACAGGATGCAATATTAACTGTATTTTCTGCAGTGTTGATGAAGGTTTAAGTTCCAAGAGGTTGGTGGATTATGTTGTGGAGAAGGATTATTTAGTGGAAGGGGTAAGAAAACTTGTTGCATATAAAGGCAAAAAGATTGATGTTTATATTAATCCACAGGGTGAGCCATTATTATATTCAGATATTGTTGGTTTAGTCAAAGATTTAAGGGATATAAAGAATGTGAATGTTATTACAATAATAACTAATGGAACATTATTGACTAAAGGGCTGTTAGATGAGTTGATTAAAGCTGGGCTTAACCAAATCAATATATCAATAAATGCTTTTGATGACAAACAAAGTAAAAAAGTTGCTGGCACTAAGAATTATAACTTAAAGCATGTGTTGGAAATAACAGAATATGCTTCTAAAAGTATAAAAACAATAATAGCTCCTGTATTAATGGATAAAGTTAATGAAAAGGATATAGAAGAATTAGTAAAGTTTGCTAAGAAGATTAATGTACAGATATTGATACAGAATTTTTTAATAAATAAAAAAGGAAGAAATCCTGTAAAACATATTTATTGGGATAAATTCTATAAGATATTAAAGGATTTAGAGGAGAAATATAGTGTAGATTTACTAGTAAAATGTTCTTTAGAGAAGACAAAACAATTAATGCCTCCATTCAATAAAGGAGATGTGATTAAAGCCAGGATAATAACAGTAGGAAGGAATAAAAATGAAAAATTAGCTGTAGCTAAAGACAGAGTTATTTTAATGCCTAACTGCACTAAAACAGGTTATGTTAAAGTTAAGATAAAGAATTCTAATAATAATGTGTTTTTAGGAGAATTAGTTTGAAATAAAAATCGAAAAAAAAAAAAAAAAAAAAAAGAAAAAAATTTAGGTTGCTTATCCAGCGGCTGCTTCTTCTTCGACAACAGCTTCTTCTTCAACAACTGGTGTTGGTGCTCCTACAGTTATATCAGTTAGGCTTGTACCTTCAACTTGTACTTCTGTACCAGTTAAAGTACCTGCTGTCTGATATGTTGTATAGTCAGCTAAGACTCTAGATGCTCTCTGTGAGTCATCTGCAGTCCATCCAGCAACAATTACTGCAACAGTTCCATCAGTCTGCTCTACCAATTTAATGATAGCTGCATTCTCTGGAATTGTTGATGCTGCACCATAGCTTGGGAATGGTAATCCCATTAATACTGCAGCTGCTTTGTTAATAGCTGGTCCGCCAACAACAATTAAGTTTTTCTCAGTTTCATGTCCTGAAACTGCTGGATCTGTGTCTAAGACTGCTGCTCCAACATCTATCTTTGTGACAGTTGTTGTTTCAACAGCTCCAGTTCCACTTGATGTTGTTGTTGTTGTTGCACCTGAACTTACGAAGAAAGCTCCGAATGCTTGCTCATCTGGGTACACTAAAGTTAGTTCGTTTTGTGTGTTTCCTGAACCAATTTGGTCTAGTTCTATGAACATACCATAATTGGTGTACCATCTGTACTTGTAGCTTCCATCTTCTGCTTGCTGCATGGTTCCTGTGTAAGCTCCACTTTGAGACATGTCTACTCCTGTATAGTCTTCTAAATCAATTTTACTATCTCCACTTTCAGTAAAATTAACCATAACTACGTCTTTGGAGTTGTCTTCGTCTTCTTCTGCTGTGAATTTTATGGATGAGTTTACTGCACCATCTACATTGTCGCTATCGTATAATGTGATGTTCATTCCATACTCTGTCCATAATTCTGGATTCCATAGTGTAGCTGCAAATGCTCCGTCTCCATCCATATCTACTGTGATGTTTGCAGTGCTTGCATCTTCGTCAGCTCTGATTAAGAACTGATTTCCATCCAGACTTAGTGTTCCTTCTCTGCTTGTTCCTGAGTAAGTTACTTCAATGATGTTACCTGAACCAATATCTTTGACCTTGACTGTACCTGTGTCATCAGTTAGGCTTGTTCCCTGAGCTACGTCTTTAAACTGTAGTATATGAGAGTATTCGTTTTTGCTTACAATGAAATATTCTTCATCTGTAATTCCTACACTCTCATTGTTGATTAAGTCTCTCATTGAAGATCCTGTGTATCTTCCTAGTCTGTAGTCTCCTGCAGCATTTCTACCGAATACATCTGCATTGTATGAAATGCCATTCTTGTTATTGAACTTCAGCTTGTAGTTGTTAGAACCGCTTGGTTTTAATGTAATTTCTTCTGTTGTTCCGACTTGCAGTCCTTCGAATTCAAAGTCAAATGCATCTGCAAAGAAGTTACCACTTTGGTCTTCAGCTTCGTCTGCTTTAGCTCCTGCTGAATTTCCAGCTTTTAGGTATAGGTCCTGACTTGGTGTGTAGTTGACTTCTATCCATGATATAAACACATCACTTCCATGTGTTTTTCCACCATCTGATGATAGAACAATATCTCCTTTAACACCGCTCATGTCGTTTGTACCTATTGTAACAGTTCCTGCTGTACCTTGGTTAGTAGCGCATGCAGTATCTTCTATTTTAATCTTGTTTGCTCCAAGATTAAATTCAACGCTGTCTCCGCCTGCTGCTTCTCCAGCTTCGTTTTCCATGATATCTACTACACCTAGTTCAGATCCGTCCTCTAGCTTGTAGGTTCCTCCTTCACTTAATGTGTCGCTGACTTCTGAATTAATTGTAAACTTAGCTTCTGTGCTAGATACATAATCCAAGCTTACGTCATAGTCAACACCATCTACAGTGTAGGTTTTTGAGGTACCTTCTTCCAGAATGTCTGTAACTGCTCCTCCCATAAATGTTAATGTTGTCTGGTTTTTATCTGGGTGGTTTGCAGTCAGTATTGTGTATTCTTCTCCTATAAGTGTCATTTTTTTGTTTCTGACATCTTCTAGGAAGTTTCCTGGACTTGCTGTGCTGTGGTCAGATTTTAGTGCTGGTGTAAATGTTATTTTATAGCTGTATCCTCTGTTGTTGTTAGCTAAGACCATGTAGATATCTGCAACACTATTTTCATCATCTGGATCTACTGTATATAACATTAGTCCAGATTGCGGCATATATATTGTCTGTTCATAGTCAAAGTCGCCATATTCATTTGTTATGGTTCCTGTTGCTAATGAATCCATATCTGATTTGGTCACTGAGTTTTGTATAGAACTAACTTGTTCGTTAAATTCTAACTTGTTAGAGCTTTTCTCAATCTTTACAGAATCTCCAGATTTACTGATTGTTGTTCCGCTTCCGGTTCCTACATTACTTGTTGTCTTTGATGCAAATTGCAAACTTGTTGCAATGTCTATTGCTCCGAGCACGTCTTGTGTGGCTGCGCTTTCTCCTACAACTATCAATGCATTAAATACCCCATCCTTAACAAATGGATCTGGGTACATGCTCAGATCTGCTGCAGCTAACGCACCCATCATGGTTGCTCCAACCATTGACGCGCCTGCTCCTAAAGCAATTATTTTCTTGATTGCTTTTCTCAATTTCATTTATCTAAACACCTCCGTGTTTTTGTGCTATCTTTACTTTTGTGGAAATTTTCCACAAAAACAAAATATGAGAGATATAGTATCTCCCTCTTTTTTTTTTTTTAAAAACAAAATTTTGTCTTAATATTTAAATCTTGCGATTATACAACATATATGTTGTCATCACCTCTTTTTGCTTGCAAAAAGAAGACCAGGAAATCTCTTTGATTTTCGCTGCCTCTTTTTTAGAGCATGAACTCTTTTTGTAGAGTATTAACCCTATATACGGATTTTAGTAAGATGTATCATTTATAAATCTTTCGCAAATTAACATTAGGGTATACTTATCGACGAGCTTAATTCCTTTGAATTTTGGCAAAACAGGCTTTTTTGGGATGTTATTACTTTTAAATAGTATGAATTATATTATGGTAGATAAAATGATGCGGGAGAAGGGAACAACCCTTATAATCGTATGCGTTTCCCAATTATTGCTTGTAAAACACTAATGTTAATATTACAAGACTATATCCTTTAATAATTTTTCTTTTTTTTTTAGCTAATCTTACTCTTAAAGATTCTTAAATTTCTAATTAACTTAGTTATAAAACTATCAAGCTGAGATTGTTTAAGATCCTTGAATCTTAGATCAACATTTCTAAATGCTGATTTATATAATCTTAATATATCCTCTTTTTCAGTTATTTTGATAATATTGTCTAGCAAATTAATAACATTTTGGTTACGAATGAAAAACTTTTCATCAATTTTAGATAACAATTTAGAAATATCATACAGGTCTTTAAACTCTTTTCTGTTGATAAATGTGACTATTTTTGTTATGAATATTCTTTCTTTAGTGTAAAGATATAGATTACCTTTTTGGTCTAATTTCTTAGGCAACTCAACAAAATCTACGTCTATTTTTGTTTGAAAAGTTTTGTAAGTTTCTAGTTCAAGTTTCATATGGTATCTATTTGTGGCAGCTAACCCACTTTTCTTTTTTTTAAAATATTTAATAATCCTTTTTTCTTTTAATTTATTTAAAATATTAATAAAATATTTTTCAATTTCTTTATACTTTTCTAAATTTGATTTATCTGAATCAAAATCTAGGTCTTCTGATTCCCTGTGGTGGTTTAGATAAAACAAAGATAAAGCAGTTCCGCCTTTCAGAACTAGTTTATATGGATTATCTTTTTCCATTTCTTTAAGGAATTCTTCTAAAATAGGTATTATTCTTGTCATTTATACACCATATTTTGAATAATCTATGTGTATTGGTTTTAAAATTTTGTATTTCCTATAAGATCTTAAAAATAATTTTCCATATCTTGAAAGCAGTTGTTTCCATACTGACTTTGTATATCCATTTTTAGTTATTTTTGTATCTTTAAGTATCTGTTCATTTGTTGCATATTTTAATCCTGTTTTTTTATCTATTGTATAATCAGAGTTAGTAATAGATTTGACCCTAATCGACTTAAGTGTTTTATCTCCAATCACCAATTTTCCCTCTATTTTTGTGTTTATGACTTCAATAACCTTAGTGTCAAAATACCATCCATAACCATTATATTTTACGGCTTCTAAACCTGTTATATAATAAGAGCTTAAGCTACTTAAGAATGTAATATAATTAACTTTAATTTCCTTTTTCCCTTCTATAAACTCATCTAATAAATTTAATTTATCTTTCATTTTTCCTCTAAGATATCTTTTTTCATTTTCATTCAACTCCGTCCCTTTATTAAGCTTCTTTAATATACCAAACTGCACTGGCTTGAATAGAGTAGGAACTACTGAATCTTCCATTTCAACTATTTTTTGTATTAATATTTGGTTCATAGGATATAAAAATATCCTTATATTTATAAATGTTTCTATAGATGGTGTAATGCTCAAGCACCACGCAAAGCCCTCCGAAATCAAAGATTTCTGAGACACAAAAAATACTTCGTATTTTTTCGTGTTTCTACTAAATTCTTAGGCTAAAGCCACGAATTTAACTTAGAAAGAAATATGCGGGGGAAGGGA
>CAZSMA010000046.1:0-2323 GCA_964608065.1 uncultured Methanosarcinales archaeon | reverse complement strand
ATTCGAACCCTCGTAGGCACTGCTCCAAAAGCGTAGTTTTTGTAGCAGACATTCTCTACGCTCTTGTCTAAGCCAACAGGTATCTTCAAGTCATAGTCCAATTGGACTCATCAGACCTGTTACTTACCTAAGCCTGTCCCGTTTGGTCCAAAAATCGTAGATTTTTTGACGCTTTGAAAATCTTCGATTTTCAATTGGCCGCTCCGGCACCCCCGCATTAAGGGAATTTTATATATGAACTAATGATGATTATAAAAAGCTTTTTATTTTTTATTATTAAAACTTTATGTCTTTCCAATGCCATGGTTTTTTTAAAAATAAATGTTTGCACTTAATGCTTGTGTCTGCATATACTTTGAAATTGTTTTTCCTTGCATCAATGCAAAAATAAAACATCATCATAACATTTGACTCCTGGTTTATATCTAAATTTGACTTTTTCTAGGACATCCCTGTGAATCAAAACACAGCCAACACCGCATGTCTTGACTTTGATAATTTTATTTTTTTTTACTTCTTCAGCAGTAAACTGATGTCTCATACCTTCTTTGCTTGTGACCCCTTTTTTTTTCATTTGTTCTTTCATTTCTGGATCCTTTAAAGTTTCTTGCCATTGTTCTTCAGTCGGAAAATCCCATAAAACTGGTTTGAATTTAATTGTGTTTTCAGCAACTTTTATTGGCATATAATATATTCCTGAGATAATCTTTTTATTATGTTTCATTAATTGCTGTATAACCTCTTTCGGCGGAATTACATCCTGCTCGAGGCTTAACAGATAATCATAATTATTTTCCAGAAAATATTTTCTTAATAGGTTTCTAGAGGTTACAATTCTTTTAACAGCGCTTTCATGATGTTCTGATTTTATTGCGTTCAATCCTTTGTCTTTTATTTTATTTATGTAAGTATCATCCTTGGAATTATCGACTAACATGATATCATAATTAGAATATGTTAGATTCTTTACAGCTTTGCTGTAGTCGTCCAGACAAAAATCATATAAATCTGCAGTTGGACATCCTACTAAAACTTTTGGAGCCATTATATAATATAGAATTATTCTTTTGTTTTTATTTCTTTTGCCAATTGTAGCTTCTTAGTCTTGAGGATTTTCCATAACCGCAGCTGCTGCAAGTCTTATGTCTCTTGTGATAAGTTCTTTTTCCGCATCTTCTGCAGTATATATGTGTCTTCTTACCGCTCTTTTTACCCATAGAAGGAGTTCCTTTTGACATCTTAATCACTCCGTGCTACTTTGCGAAGCAAATGTAGCACTTGACTTTCTTTTTATCAAATTTTTGTAAAAATTTGAATGATTTCCTTTTGACATTTTTACTCAGGTGATATGATAGTTATTGTGTCTCCTCTTATAAATACTACTCCTAATTTTCTCTTTAATTCTCCGTTCTCATGCTCTTCTGCTTGTTCTAATACAACGTTTATGTGTATATCAAATGCTTTTAACATACCCATAAGTTGTTTTCCATTCTTCAGTTCTACTATAACTCTTTTGCCTCTTGCACTGTTTAATGCGTCTAAAGGTCTTGATGTTTCAACCATAATATTACACCCCGCGAAAAAACTTTATTATTTTAATCATATATATAAAGGTTACTATTTTATTTTATTTAAAACCGAAGCATTTTTAAATACTTTAAAATTTCTAAGTTGGAAAATGGTATTGACACAATACAGATCTAAGAGAACTTCCACTGGTGGAAGATATAAACATTATAGAAAGAAAAGACAGTATGAAAAAGGTAATCTTCCTTCTCTTACTAAGATAGGTAAAAATAAATTGAAGAATATTAAAGCCAGAGGAAAAAATGTAAAGCACAGATTATTTTATGCTGAATTTGCTAATTTACTTGATAAGAAGAGCAAGACTTATTCTAAGGCTAAGATAAAAAGTGTAGTAGAAAGCCCATCTAACAGACACTATGTAAGAAGAAATATTATTACAAAAGGTACTGTAATAGATACAGAGAAAGGTAAGGCAAAGGTTACTTCAAGGCCTGGACAGGATGGGACTGTTAATGCTGTGCTTATTTCTTAAGTGTTACTTTATAGTAACTAAATAATAGAAAGATTTAAATAATAGTAATTCGTTTTGTAGGATTATGGCAAAAGAATATCAAGATATAGATGATTTACTTGATGATCTTGCAAAACAAGTGATTTCTAATAAAACAAGGGCTAAAATTGAGATAGAAGTAACTAATAATGTCAGAAGCAGAACACCTGAAGGGGGAGTTACATTTAATTTAGAATACCATGCTTTTTTTCACCCTTATAATAAAGAACCAGATTTAAAATACAT
>CAZSMA010000045.1:9230-12170 GCA_964608065.1 uncultured Methanosarcinales archaeon | reverse complement strand
AATATATTATTTTTTTTAATTTTTTTTTTTTTTTTTTTTTTTTTTTTTTTTATTATTATTTTTATTTTAATTTAATCTAAAGTCTAAGAAAAGTTTAAATATATACTCCCCACCAAACTTAATATGACTCTAAAAACAAGGATTAATTGGGTTATTTTATTGATTTTAATCATTTTAATTGTTATTTTAGTATTCCCAAAACAGTGCGGTAATTCATATGGTGGACTTGTAACTATGGGGATGATACTGCATAGAGAAGAATGCACGTGTTTAGGTGTAAAATACCAAAGTTGGGGAGGTTTTTTTGGATTTCAAAGAAATTGTGTAGATTGCGGCAAAATATACTGGTGTGCAGGTTTACCTATTAAGAATAATTGCTTTGAATGGGTTGTTGATGGTAGTAAAGACTATTCTTCTGAAAAAAAAATAAAATGCTCTTAAATTTATTTCAGCCACTTTCTCCTCAACTTAGAAAACTCTCCTTTCTTTATAGCTTTTCTTATATCTTCCATCATATTAATAATAAAATAAAGATTATGATATGTTGCTAAAGTATAAGCAAGATATTCCTTTGATTTGAATAAATGCCTTATATATGCCCTTGAATAAGTCTTACAAACTTTACATTCACAGTTAGGATCCAATGGTTTTTTATCTTTCTCAAATTTAGCTCCTAAAAGCCTGTATCTAAATTTATTCTTAACATTACCTCCAGAATTATAAGAGATATAAATATAACCTGCTCTTGCTAATCTTGTAGGCGCAACACAATCAAACATATCAACTCCGCGTTCAACTGCATTAAATATATCCTCAACAGTTCCTATTCCAAGTAAATGCCTTGGTTTATCTTCAGGCAATAAATCAATACACCAGTCAATGATTTGATGCATTTTTTTTTTTGTTTTTCCCAGACTTCCGCCAATACAGTATCCATCAAAACCTAAATTAGAAATAAATTTAGCGCTTTTCTGCCTTAGGTTCTTATATTCCCCACCCTGGATTACTCCGAATAAAGCCTGCTTTGTCTTATGTACCTTAACACATCTTTCAGCCCATTTATGTGTTCTCTCTAGACTGTTTTTAGTGTATTCATAAGAGGAAAAAGGAGAAGTGCATTCGTCAAACGCTATGATGATATCTGCCCCTAATTTTTCCTGTATCTTAATTGAATCTTCAGGTGCAATTTTTTTTATTTTTTCATCGTATATTGATTTGAATGAAACAAAATCATCATTAATCAAAGCGAATTTTTCTATTTTTTTTTTTTCTTTCTTTCTTTTTTTATCGCCGACAAAATAACTTCCGATTTTTCCTGTAAAGTGTTCTTTGCCATAACCTAAACTAAAAGCCTGGAATCCTGCAGAATCAGTTATAATTGGTTTGTTCCAGTTCATGAAATTATGCAGTCCTTTGAATTTTTTGATTAAATCTGCACCAGGTCTTAGCATTAAATGATAAGTGTTACACATTAATATCTGAGGATTTAATTCTTCTAAGTCATGTTTAGATAAAGCTTTGACTGAAGCTTTAGTTGCAACTGGGATGAAAGCTGGAGTTTTAATCTTTCCAGAAGGTAATGTTATTTCTCCTAATCTTGCTTTCTTATACTTTTTAATAATTTTAAATTTCATAATCAGTAAATTTATATATTTAATATTTAAATCCTACTAAAATGACAAATGAACTGTTATGGATATTGTTTATGATAGTGCATTTTATAGCTATAATTCTAGTTTACAGGTTTTTTGGTAAAAATGGGTTGTATGCGTGGATGGCTGTTGCTATTATTTTAGCTAATATCCAGGTTATGAAAACAATAAGTATATTTGGATTAGTTGTTGCATTAGGTAATGTTGTATATGGAACTACTTTTTTAGCAACAGATATCCTAAATGAGAACCATGGAAAGAAAGATGCAAGAAAAGCTGTGTGGATTGGTTTTTTTACTTTGATTGCTGCTACAATTATAATGCAGATTTGTTTAAAGTTTGTTCCTCATTCCTCTGATTTTTCTAATGAGGCTTTGCAGACAATATTTTCAATGTTGCCTAGGATTACAATAGCTTCATTAACTGCTTATATCATTAGTCAGTTGCATGATGTGTGGGCTTTTGATTTCTGGAAGAAATTGTTTAAAGGAAAACATTTATGGATCAGGAATAATTTGTCAACAATGAGTTCACAGTTATTGGATAATGTTATATTTACATGGATTGCTTTTATTGGTTTTGGAGGATTGTTTGGATGGGGACAGGTGTTTGAATGGTCTATTATAATACAGATATTCTTAGTTTCGTATGTTATGAAATGGGTTGTAGCTGTGTTTGATACTCCTTTTTTATATATTTCCAAGTTGATTAAAAAGAAGTATAGGCATTAAAGAAATATTTTTTTTTCTCTTAGGTATTTGTTTATTTTATGATAAGCTTTACCTACTAGTTCATTGTTATTTGTTAATGGTTCATACTCTGCCTCTACTTCTATTTGTAGATCTTTGCGTTTCCAGCTAAACTTTGTTAGAATCCCTTTAGGATCTCTATTTTCTTCTATCTCTTTGTATATCATGTGGTCTCCTTTGGCAAACTGTCTTTCTACTAAAATATGAACATCTTGAGTGATTAAATGAATAGTATCAACACAAAAAAAAATATCTTCTAAGAATTCAGGCTTTCGTTTTTTTAACTGACCTTCAATTGTTATATCTGAAAAACCCTTTTCTGTACCAAATGCGTTTCCGATAATATTTACAACATCTACTATCCCTTTGTATTCTGCCATTTTATATAGATAATGAATAATATTATTTAAATATTTGCTATTGTAAGTATTTTAGAATAGTAACGCCAACGGCAGGATTTGAACCTGCATGTCCCGAAGGACAGCTGTTTTCGAGACAGCTGCACGACCAGGTTATGCGACGTTGGCAATAATCACTAT
>CAZSMA010000045.1:0-9130 GCA_964608065.1 uncultured Methanosarcinales archaeon | reverse complement strand
CTGTTTTCGAGACAGCTGCACGACCAGGTTATGCGACGTTGGCAATAATCACTATTTATAGAATATTAGTATTTAATTTTTGTTATAAAAAATGCCCCGCCTGGGACTTTCAATGCGAAGCATTGACCTCTTCGCTTCTTTGAACCCAGGTCTTTGCCTTTCTTCAACTGATTGCGAGCGACAAGCGAGCACGTGCAACTTTATGTTGCACTTTGCGTGTCGACCGAGCGTAACCAGTCGCGAGAGGGCAAAATGATTAATTGTCCGATAGGTTTGTAACCAATCGCCGGACTACACCAGCAGGGCATTTGTTTTATTATTCTTTAACATGCCAATGTTTAGGAACAATAAAAATAAATCTTAAATGATCCTTAAGCATAGAGTGATACTTTCTAATCCAGTGCATCTGGTTCTCATGGTATTGTGGTTTGTCGTTGGGGATTTTTTTTACTTCAGCAAAGAACCAGTTTGTTTTTGTTTTATAGCAGAACAGATCAAATCTTCCAACTTCTTTTATGGGTTTTATTATATTTTTTTTAAAATTTATTTTTTGTTTATTGATGTCTGAGATTAATTTCTCCTGACCTTCTTTAAGGTATAGTTTATAGACTTTGAACTTTTTTTTACTATAATGTTTTAATCCGATTTCTTCTACTCTTTTAATGCCTTTTTCCTCTAAAGATTTTTTTCTAATGTCTTTGTTGATGTGACAGATTTCTATTGGTATTTTCATCTATATTGCCTCTAAGTTAAAACGCCACGGCCCAGACTTTCATCAACGGTTGCGAACGATTAGTGAGCACGTGGAACTTTACGTTCCACCTTGCGTGTCAACCGAGCGTAACCAGTTGTTTTGAACTGGGATATCCGTGAGGAAACAAGCTGTCTTTACTTGCCTTATTAATTTTCCAGGCTTGCGCAGTACCAGGTTGTGCCACCGTGGCTTAAGAACTAGTGTTTTTTATTTGGTTTATAAATTTTGTTAATTTTAGTGAATTCAATGAAAAGAAAAAAATATATATTTATAACGGGTATAACAATCTCATTATCTATGATACCTAAAGTCCATGAATTAATTGTTGATGACTATATGGGTATATTACATAGATTTAAATCCCAAGTGCAAGAACCAGATCTTGAAGATATGTTGGTAAAGTTTGATAAATTCAAGCTAATTACATTTATCATATGTCTAAACAGCAAATTGGCAGCAGAGCTATCAAATTACCAAGGAGATGATTTTATTGTATTAAGTAATTTACTACTAAAAACATCAGAGTATGTTACAAGCCCTGCTGAGTTAGTCGTGAATTCTAATAGCTTACATGAAGATTTCATTCAAGAATTAAGCAAAGCTTATGAACATTTTAAAAAAATAAAATAAATATAAATTTTATGAATTAATGGTGGGTTTTATGCTTTATTAAATGTTTATAGAAGTCTTTTATATCCTCAGAAAACATCATAAATAAAAAAGCAACATAGCCAACTATGAATATAACTAAACCAACAACTAATGGTGTGCTTCTTGCAGGAGATAAAGCTAGTCCAACATTTTTAGCTGGCATACCAAGCAATACTATCCATGCAACACTTAATACTATTGGAAGCAAAGCTGTGAAAACAAAAGCAATTTTCTTTATTTTGCTTTTTCCTTTCAGCACGCTTGTATGTTTTCTATGCTTGTGCTTTGTTTTGCGCATATTTCTCCACCAACTAAAGGAGCTATTTTTACTTTTAGAATTGGCCCAATATCTTCATATTCAACATTATTTTTTTTTATGTTTCCTACAAAATATTTTTCATATAAATTTACCTGGTAAACATCATCTCCAATAAAACTGATCTTTAAGGAATCTATAGTTGCTTCTCCATTGTTTTCTGCAGTGAAATAAAATTTATTACCTTCAAAGCAGGCACTTTTTTTTTCATTGATTTCTATAATGTTTAAGCTTGATTTTTCACATTCTTGTATTGTTTTTATTGCATAGGTTGCTGTAGAGCCCCAGTTCATCACTATAATACCTAATCCTGCTGCAAAAAGTATTAAAACAATTGTTGATACTAATGGAGCTATAGCCTTTTTTCTCATTTTGTCAAAAACCACCAATCTGTGATTGGTGGTATAATCCTTTTGTGCTACAAAAAACAAGTGGTTTTTGACACTTGAAATTCCACCATTTTAGTGGTTTTTGAGCACAATTCATTCCACCATTCTAAAGAATGGTAGAATTTCATTGTTTTAACATTTCATTTATTTTTTTCTCTTCTCTTGTTGTTGTCAAAACATATGGGAATGTTCCTATAAATAATACAAAGATACCTACAATTATAAGCATATTAAGCTGTGTTGGGTCAATATAATTATTAACAAAACCAAAAACACCTACAATAAGAAATGCAACATATAGGAATAGAGATTTGTTCAGAACGATTTTAGCTTTTTCTCTTTTAATCCTGCTTTTTTCTATCTCTAAATATACTTCAACCTCTTTTTTCATACTATAAATTAAATATAATTACTATTTAAAGTTTGTTGTTTTAGTAAGCTTTAAACAAAGCAAATCAAGGATTTGCGTGGATTTGAAAACTAAGTTTTCAAACCAATGAAAATATATTCTATTTTCAAGCTTAAAGTTTCCGAAAACAAAGTCCTGGGAAATTTAAACTAAATTTCCGGGACACTGAAAATCCTATTCGAGATTTTCAAGTGTTTTCGATAACTTTAAATAAACCCAATCTTTCTATCAGATTATGGAACTTGGTAATATAACTCCAGAGCAGGCACAGGAACTGCAAAAGAAGCTAGAGAATATGTCACCAGAGGAGTTGAAAGAGTTCCAGAAAAAGCAATGTATATTCTGCCATATTGTGGAAGGAAAAACTTCTTCTAAAAAAATATATGAAGATGACAAGGCATTAGCTATAATGGATATTAACCCTGCCAGTACGGGGCATTTACTTCTTTTACCGAAAGAACACTATACAATACTGCCTCAGATCCCAGAGGAGATTGTAGATCATTTGTTTATGGTTACAAAAGCATTAAGTCATTCTGTGTTAAGAGCTTTGCAATGCCAGGGAACTACTGTTTTTGTTGCTAATGGTGTTGCAGCAGGACAAAAAGCACAGCACTTTATGATACATATTATCCCAAGGTATGATGATGACAATGTCGGATTAGACATTCCTGAGAATAAAGTAGATAAAAAAGATATAGAGACAGTGCAGAAAAGATTAGTGAAAAAGATTAAGGAAGTATTAGGCAATAACAATGAAAACAACAAAAAGGAAGAAAACAATAAGGAGAAAATAAAAACCAGAGTGATGGAAGCAGAGTTTGAAGAAGAAAAGAAAGAGAAACCAATAAAGGAAAAACCCAAGGAGAAAGAACAAAAAAAAAAAAAAGAAACTAAGATGGAAAAAGAAGAAGTTGACTTAGATGATATTGCCAAGGTTTTAGGTATAGAAAAATGAAAATCCAAGATTTTCAATGCACTGGGAAATCAGAGATTTCCGGTGTCCAAGAAATGCTACGCATTTCTTTGGATAAAAATTTACGTACTGGAAAATGTTACGCATTTTCGGTACCTACTAAAGTAGGAGGTGAATTTTAACAAATGATGGACTGCAAGATATGTGAATTTATCAATAACAAAGTGAACAAGCTATATGAAGATGAATTAGTATATGTTATGCTGCCTGAAAAACCTAGTTCATTAGGCCATGTATGGGTTGTTCCTAAGAAACATTATCCAATTATTGAGCAGATTCCAGATTTTGAACTAGGGCCTTTATTTAATATTACAAATAAGTTAAGCTCAATACTTTTTGAAACTTTAAAGATACAGGGAACTAATATTATTGTGCAGAACGGAATAGCAGCAGGACAGAAATTCGCTCATTTTGTTATAAGTATTATTCCAAGAACAGAGAATGATGGATTAAAGTTAGAATGGGTTCCTCAACAAGTGTCAGAAGAGGATATGTCTACAGCAGAACTAAAACTAAAAGAGCAGACACAGAATGTTGGAGGTTTTATAACAGAAACTCCAAAAGAAACTATTTCTTTAGGCCAAAAGAAAGAAGTGTTGGATTATTCTTCTGAAGAGAACTATCTCATAAGACAATTACGTAAAATACCTTAAGGTATAATTATGTTTGATTTTAATCTTAGAATTCTGTTCTGATTCATTAATCTCAGATCATTGGATTCAAAATATCTGACAGTTATATCATTTGTTGAATTTTGTAAGTAATCTATAACATTCTGATCTATGTCATCTTCATCTATTACATTAATAGTTTTTTCATCAAGTAAATCCTTGTATTGGTCAAGATTAGAACTGTTAATAAAGATTATTGGAGTGTTTGTGAAAGATGCAAATAAGGATGATATCAAAGCTCCATTAGAGTTGTCATATGCTACCACAGTCACATCATAGATTATTGTCCAATAGCTTAGGTAATTATCTAAGGTTTCATCAATAACCAAGTGGCTTGCATCAATATTATATTCATTGTAAGGGTTATTCCTGAATATGACTACAGTGTCTATGCTTTTTCTGTCCATAATAGTTTCTATTTTGCTGTCATCAAGGTTTCCATAATATGCCAGATAAGGGTATTGTTTGTATGCTGTCTTATTGTTGACAAAAGCCAAAGGTATTACCTGTAATGTATCTCTATAGTTTTCATGGTCTTCAGAATCCTTTACTAAAAATCCTCCATCTACAAGCAAATCGTATTTATCCATGTCTCTTTTGTTATCTGAAATAAACTTAGTGTAATTAGTGTGTATTGTAGCGCATTTTCCAAGGCCTTCAAGCATGATATCAAGAATTGAATGAGGGGTTTCAACACATAGGTAATATGGATAGTTTTCAAAACAAAGATCTTCCTCGCTGAATGTGTCTACTAATAAATCATTTGAGAGCAAAAACACATTATCTTCTACTTGATCCTCAAGACTGTTTTTTATGAATAGATAGTTATCAACTAAAGGTGTCTCTAATATTTCAGTTTTTTTATTTATATCTAAAAAACAGATTGAATCTACATTATCAGGTAATATGTAGTTTTCCCTGTCTATAGAGCCAGCCCTTGTTGCAATTACTTCTATGCTGCTGCTTATATCGCTTTTGAATCCAATAAGGTCTGCTTCTCTTCTTCTATCACTGCAGCCTTTGATTACTAATATTGAGAATGTGAGTATTATGAATGTGACTACTGCAATTAATATGTACCTTAACATTTCTGATTGGATTACTCCTTTTTTCATGTTAGATCAGCTGATAAATCATAATATATTAAATCTAATTCACTTCTTTTTTTCCATAAAGCACTGTAGCAGGTTTCCTTGACTAAAACATTATCTATATTATAACTTGAACTGTAGTTCCAGACTTCATTTTTATCATCTCCGCAGCACCTTCCATATTTTCTTGGTTGGATTGAAGCGCTCCAGCAGAAAAATTCATTTGTTGTTTCACATGCTCCTTTGTCAGATCCTTCATATTTTATACCCATTTCATTACAGAAGCAGCTGCTATAGTCTGCATCTGTCTGGAAAATATAGTTTCCTGATGAATCTTCGCAGCAGGAGTTATTTATTGTATTAACCCATTTATCATTTATATCTTTATCATCACCGCAGCATTCTCCTTCTGCTGCTGTGTAATATGGATCCCAGCACCATGTGTTTCCTGTGCTGGCACAGTTTCCCTGAATTCCTACAGAACCTACTTCACAATAAGCAGCATCAGTATCAGGTTCACAGTTTTCATCTATAGTTCCATCACAATCATTATCTTTTTCATCACAAAGTGTTTCAGCAGCTTCATAATCTGGTATTGAGCTGTAATCACAGCCAGGCCATGCTCCTTCTCCTGTACATGTTTGTTCTGAACCTACACAAACACCTTCTTGTTTTTCACATAATTTAGTTTCTCCTGGAGTACAAGGGCAATTATCATCTAAATTATCTATAAAACCATCACAATCATTATCATTTCCATCATCACATGTTGTTTCAGTAAGTTCATAAGGGTCGTCTTCGTTTGCATCATTACCGCAGCAGTTTAAGATTCCACCATTGTTAGTCCATGTGTAACTATTAGTTTCACATATATATTCACATTCTTCATCTGTAAAACCTTCATCTATATTACCATCGCAGTTATTATCTATGCTATCACAGATTTCAGTTGCTCCTGGGTTTATGTCAGGGTTATTGTCATCACAATCATTATCACATTCTGTATCATAAGTGTCTCCATCAATATCTGTTATTATTGGGGTAAAAGTTGTGCATGTATTTGTTGTGCAAGAGCAGTCTGCTTGGCAGCTGTTTGGGATATCAGTGTAATCTCTATAAGTTCCTGTATAACATGCATCTAATGGGTCACAGTCTGTATCAGAACAGCCAGTAGAGCCGTCACAAGCTTCACCGCAGATAGCAACATTGCAAACATAAGTTACAGTTATTTCATCTTTTATACATCTAGTTGGGCCTCCAGAGTATTCTGGAGCTGTTGCTCTACATTCATCAATATATTTACATTCTGGAGCATTATTACATTGCCCTCTATTAAGACCAGTACATGGATCAGAAATAACAGTTAAGTCTGGTGCTTTTGCATCAATTCCTGTTTGGTAGGATCTATCAAAAGGTTCTGTTGGAGAAGAATAAACACCGCAGTAGATGTGTTTTGTTCCTGTGCCTGTTATGACTCTTTGTTTGAAATAAACTTCACTCCAATCAGTACTCCAACCATCTGTGCCGTCAACCCATCCAAAGTCATAATCTCCTGTGTCATAAATTCCGTTTTGATTATTATCTAAATAAGCAAATATGCTGTTTAATCCACCAGCAACTACAGTAGATAAAGTACATGTTATGTCAATTTTATCATTATCAAGAATATCATAATCTGAAAGAGTTGTTGAGCTGATTCCAACTGGACAATTAATGTCTCCATGTTCAGTACCTCTTAAACCTAAAGTGTCCCAGTCTTTTTCTCCATCGCAGCTGTTATCTATATTGTCATTACAGTTGTTGTAAGCTGTTCCTTCGTTACCACTTCTGCAAGTTCCTCCAGAATCAACACAATCATTTGTGTTGTCACAACAAGCATCTACTCCTGCATTTGTTTTATAATATTCTCCTAAATCATCACCGCAGCAGGTTGTTGGAGAGACTTCTCCTCCAACTGCCCAATCTCCACCACCGCAAGAACAAAGATAACTGTTATAATCTCCATTAGTTCTAAAAATAGTTTCATAACATGCAGTATATCCTCCTGCACACCAAGTGTCTATTGCAGTTGAATCGTCACCGCAGCATTCTGCTTGTGAAGTATCCCAGCAATCTGTTTCAGCATTATCACAAGTTCCTTGAGTTCCTGTTGCTTCACATTCACAGGTGTTTTGTAAACCATCAGGTTCTCTGTATGTGATTCCAGACCTATCACAACTATTAGCACCATCACAATAACCTTGAGTTTCATAACCATAACCAATACTATATTTATTATCTGTATTTGTTGTATCAGTACATGTCCATGCTGCACCGCATAAGTAAGTTGTAGGTCTGTATGTGTATGGCTGGCTGCTTGTATCACAACAAACACCTGAAGTACATTCATCTTCAAATTGACAAGTAGATGAACAACCGTCTCCATTATTAGTATTGCCGTCATCACATTCTTCCCCACATACAGAGTTTACATTATTATCTCCACAATATGACCATTTTGCAGTTCCAGCTTTACTTGGATCGCAGCAATATGAATCTCTTATCTGTCCTCCTATTAAGTTTCCGCCATCAACCCAAGTCCATGAACCTGCTGGACTTTCGCATGAATACCATTGTGAGTCTTGGGCGCAATAGAATCTGTTATCATCGTTAACTAAACAACAATCAAATGCTTTTACAATCCCACCAATCTGTCCATTTACACCACATCTTTCTGCTGCTTCTGTTCCAGTACAATCATAAGTACCACATCTTCCACAACTTATATCACAATTAGGATCTGGAAAATTAGGACAACAAGTAGCTCCATAAGTTTCAGGACAAACACTATCATCTACACCACAAGCATAATCAACTCCACAAATGATACAACCAGGAGCATCAACAAAAACACTAAGAGAAATAAGAAATATTATTCCAATTAATAGTAACCATACCTCTTTTTTTTTCATACTGTGGATATTGAAATTTATTGTATATATAAAATTTTGGTTTTTTAAAAAGAAATTAGCCAACTATGTCTTTTTGTTGAGAACTCCATTCTTTATTGGGTGTTTTTTTTAACCATTTGGTATATTCATCAATAAATTTAAGACGCTCTTTGAAGTTTTGTTTTTTTATGTTTTCTAGTTCTTTTAAATCAATCTTTGGAAGTTTCATTTGATATACTTATTAAACACATCAACTACTTTAAGCTTTCGGTTAAACCCATTCAATAATTTCAAGTCAAGTTTGTCTTTAAATATTTTGTAAAGATGTTTTGCATCCTCTACATCTTTTTCGCTGCCTAAAAATAGTTTAAAAGGTATTTGTAATTCTATTGGTGAAACAAATAATATTTTTTTGTTTAGAATTACTTTTTTACTATTATCTAAACACCATCTTTCAACTTCTAATTTAGGAAATTTAATTTCCATATTAGGTATATATTTATCTTTATAAGAGAATCTTATTGCTAAATTATCATCTAAATAATCCTTATAAGCTTCTTTTGTATCTTCTGTGGTTATACATTCGAATTTCCTGTATAATTTACTCCATAATTCTTTGAATTTTTCATAATTGATTTTTTCAATAAAAATGTCAATATCTTCAGAACTTCTGCTTCTTCCGAACAATATTGAAACATAACCTGATATTAAAACATATTTTATTTTTAGTTTGTTTAATATATTTGTGAAATCTAATACAAATTTGTCTAATGCGTTTAATTCTTTGTTTAATGTTATATTTTTGTTGTATTTGAATTCCATAGTTAGGATTATATAATGATTTTATTTAAATATTTCGGAAACTTATTTTATTAATAGTAAAATTTATAAACTAGAATGTTCTATGTATTTATACAATGAAAAGAGGTGTATTTATTCTAAT
>CAZSMA010000044.1:10682-12311 GCA_964608065.1 uncultured Methanosarcinales archaeon | reverse complement strand
AACATTTAAATAACTTAATTTTTTATATGAGGTTATGGTCGATTGGGGTGGAGCAAAGAAACATATAGTATATATTGTCGCTATTTTAATTATCAGTATTTTATTTATGCACGACAGGTTAAGCTTGAGTGTTTTGCCATCAAAAGATGATACTACGGCTTATTTTCCTGGATTAACAATTTATAGAGAATCTGTCTTAAAATACCATGATCTAGCGCCTTTATGGAATCCATACTACTTTAGCGGAACTCCTTACCTGATGAAGCCTATATCTAGTTCAGGTATTATTAATTTTCTTGGTATTATATTTCCTGTTGTTTTTGCAATAAACTTTAACCATATATTAAGTGTGTTTCTTGCAGGATTGTTTATGTATTTTTTAATGAATTATTTGTTAAAGGACAGAAATGTGGCTTTTATTTCTGCTTTGGTTTATATGCTGAACGGTTATGTAATAAGAAAAACAGCTGAAACTGCTTTGTCAACATTAACTGCTTATGTTTTTATTCCTCTTGTGTTGTTGTTTTTGATCAAAGCTTTTAGAAGTAAAGATTGGATTAAATATTCTATAATAACTGGGATTGTATTAGCTATACAGGTTCATAATGGAACTGGTTTGAAAGTTTTTTTATTTACTGCTTTAACAATAGTTTTATTCTTTATTGTCCAATTAACAGGGGAAAATTTTAAAAAACGATTAACTAAGGCTGTTCTAATCGGAGTTATATTTTCCCTAGTATTGCTCGGGCTTACAGCAGAAAGAATAGTTCCTGTTAAAAGTTATCTTCCAATGACAAGCAGAGGCAGTTTGTCCTATGAGGAGTCTGCAAGCAGGGCAATAAAGCCGGGCCAGATGTTCAATTATCTTATAGAGCCTATTTATGAAGGAATGCCTAAAGTACAAAGATATGGAAGCTATGGCTTCCATATAGGCATAGTTGCTTTTTTATTGAGTTTGATTGCTATTTTTAAAAAGTGGAAAAACAAATTTGTTTTATTTTTTATAGGAACGGGTTTATTGTCTATTTTAATAGCAACAGGTTCTCCAATATATTATTTATTGTGGAAGTATGTTCCTCCTTTTGACAGTTTTAGGTATCTGCCAAGGGCATTGTGCATATATGTTTTTGCAGGAGCTGCTTTGGCTGGGTATGGCGCTTCAATTTTATTTAATAGGTATAAGAAATATAAAAAAATAATATTTGGGGGGTTGGTTGGTTTAATCATCTTGAATTTGTGGATTTTTAATTATAATCCTGCTAGCTATATGAAAGAAGATATTTATAATGCTATAGAGCATAATTATATTTTACAAAATTTGAGTAAAGAAGAAGGGATTTTTAGGATTCAAACCTGGGAAACAAGAGGTATAGACTGGGGCCAGGATTTTTATAATACTCATTTAGGATTAGAGCATATATATGCTTATGACACTGTGTGGTTCCCCCCTTATTTCAATGTATATCTTGGTGTGGCAAATAGAGACCCTGCGAGATTTTGGGGTGTGTTGAATGTAAAATATATAACTGCCATGAATGAATTAAATGTTTCTGGTCTTGAGCTTATGGAGAAATATGATGATTGTGATGTTTGTTATCCAGATACACCTGAATTAAAACGTGCATGGGG
>CAZSMA010000044.1:0-10582 GCA_964608065.1 uncultured Methanosarcinales archaeon | reverse complement strand
TATAGGAAGAGAAAGAAACAATGAATATCATAAGAAAGCATGCAAAGAACTTTACAAAATATTCAATTATAGGGGTAATATGGACTTTATTGAATGTAACATTTATGTGGATGTTTATAGACGCTCTTAAATTTACAGCTTTGATAGGCTCAACTATAGTTGTTGTTGTGTTGATTATTATGAAGTATTTTGCTTATGTGTTGTGGCATATGATACATGGAAAATTTTTTAAATATCTTTCCACAGTTATTGTTTTTAACATTGCTAATGTTGCTTTGATGTGGCTGGCTGTTGATATTATGAGTTTTCCAACAATTATAAGTTCAGTAATTATTGTTTCATCATTGTTTTTATTGAAATTTGTTACTTTTAATTTAGTGGGGTTAGTCAAGCATCACAATGAATAATTTTTTGAAAAAGAATAAACAGCATATTATTTTTATTTCAATACTTTTGCTACTTTTAGTTATATTTTTTAATGGTTGGTTTAATTCTGAAAGGTTTTGGTTAGGTGAACTGGATTCAGGAAGTTATGATGCAATGTATGTTGCAAAGAAATCTATTGTAGAGTATAATGAGTTTCCATTATGGCTTCCAAATTATCAGGGAGGAAGTGTGCTTTTTGCTCATCCTAATTATCTAGTTTTCTTTTATACAACAATATTGAGTTTAATTATGCCTACAGTACTGGCCTTAAATCTATCTTTATTGCTAAATATGTTTTTGGGTGGTTTATTTATGTATATGTTGATGATTAATTTTAAGTATAAACCTAAGATTGCTTTTGTTTCTGCTTTGATATATATGTTCAGTATAGCCCAGATCCATGTTTTTACCAGTTATTTGTTTAGATCTGGTGTTGTTGCGTTAGCTCCTTTGGTATATTTGTGTTTCTGGAAGGCCTTGCATGACAAGAAATGGATTAAATGGTCTATAATAGCAGGAATGGTTTTTGTTCTGCAGTTTCATTCTAATGGTCTGAACTGGTTTATGTTTATGAGCTTAGTTGTGATGAGTATATTTTTCACTTATTTGATAGGAAGGAATATTAAAAAGAGAATATTGAAGATGGTTTTTGTTGGAGCGATAGTTGGTGTTGTTTTTTTAGGGCTGGCTGCTGTAAGGATTTTTTCTTTAACTGAATATGGTGAAGTTTCCTCTAAGCAAGGTGATTTTTCTTTTGAAGACAGTGTTGGAAATAAAATTGATATTAAAAATCTTAAAGATTTTGTTAAATATTTTTTGATAGTACCTGATGGAAGGGGTTTTCATCAGTATTCTACTGAAATAGGTATAGGGGGGTTTATATTAGTATTATTTTCATTTTTTAAATGGAGAAAAAAACACGTATTAGGATTAATTATTTTAGCTGTGCTTGCTTTACTTGTTGGAACAGGTTCACCTGTATTTTATTTAATGTGGAAATTTATACCTGGATTTTCCAAATTACATCATGTAGAACGTGTTGGATATGTATTTGTATTGGCAGCTGCTCCTTTGGCAGGCATAGGGTTATCTGTGTTGCTTAGTAAACTGAAGAAATATGGTAAAAAAATAAAGACGGGTGTTTATCTTTTAGTACTTGGTCTTGTATTTGTAGATTCTTTTGTGTTTACACTTACGTTAGCAGATATGAGTGATGATTATAAGTTTAATTTTAAAAATATGGTAGAAGATAATCATTTAATGCAGTATATCAGTAAAGATGATGATATATTCAGGATTAATAATATCAAGACTAACAGGCACTCAGGCCATGCAGGGCCTTATGCTGTGCATCTTGACCAGGAGATATTGTATGGAGGGACTAGTTTATGGTATCCTGAGCTGTATGTGTTTTTAGGGATAGCTCATAGTCTTCCTGCTAAATTTAGTGGAATGTTAAATACTAAATATATTTATTCTGATGAAGAGATTGATAAGCCATTTTTGACATTTGTTAAGAAGTTTGAAGAATGTGATAATTGTTATGAGCATGAGCCAGTTGATCATGGTGTAGATGGGCCTTATCTTTATTATAATGAGCTTTATTTACCAAGGGCTTATTTAGCTGAGAACAGTATTTTAGTTATAGGAGATAAAGGTGCTGTTGACCAAACAACTTATAGTTTGATGATGGATGATGATTTTGATCCTTCTAATAATGTTATAGTGATGGTTTATAGCAAAGTTGATGATATTGATTTATCTAAGTTTGATGCTGTATTTTTGACTCAAGGTTCTGTTGATGAGAACTCTGGGTTTGTTTTGAAGCAGTATGTTGATAATGGAGGGATATTATTGCCTAATGTTGTAGCTGGACAAAATTCAATAACACAAGAAGATGTTGATAATTTATTAAAATTGTTTTGGGGAGATTATGAAAATGTTAAGAAGATTGATATTACATATTATTCTCCAAACAAAAGGTATATGGAGCTGAAAGGGGAGGAAGGTTGGATGGTTTTAGCTGAGAAGTTCCATATGTTTGAAGGTTGGGAGCCTGAGATAAATAATGATAAGTTGCCAATATATAGGGCTAATGGGATGAATTCTGCAGTTTATCTGGAAGGTTATACTGGTGAGTTGAGGTTTGAGTACACTCCTAAGTCATTCAGAAAAGGTCTGACAATTTCTTTAATTACTTTGATTTTGATTATTGTTTTCTTTGTTTGGAATGGGGTTAAGAATAAGAAATCTAAGGTTTTCCACAAATAAATATTCTTCTTAAAGCAAATGGTTTTCTAAGTGTTTCTCCTGATAGGGATTCTAATAATTCACCGAATTTGGTTAGGATTCTGGGTCCATTTGGGATTAGAACAGTGGTTTTTTCTTTTTTTATTGTAAAGCCTGCTTTTTTTAGTAAACTTATTACTTTGTTTCTTGGAAGGAAGTTGTGTGGACCTTCAGAATGATGGATTCCTGATATAGCAACAAGCCAGTGTACTGGTTCCCATAGGATGTTAGGCATTGTTAAAATCATTTCTCCATCTTTTTTCAATAATCTGTTTAGTTCTTTAAGAAATGGCAAATGGTCTTTGGATGAGATGTGTTCGATTGTTTCAAAGCAGAGAATTGCGTCAAATGATTCTGATTTTAACTGTAATGGAAGTTTTTTCAATAAAATTGTTTGTGATTTAATATTATGTTTTTTTAATCTTGATTTAGCAATTTCAAGAAAGTTTTTTGAAGGTGTGACACAGACAGATTCTTTTACTCTGCCATTTCTGTGGAAGAATACAGTACCATTAGCTGTTCTGCAGTCAATATCCAGTATTCTGCTGTTGGGTTTTATCGACGACAATTTAATAGAATCATAGAATCTTCTTTTGTAAGCATAAGTTTCATCATCAATTTCATCATAGTCTTTAACTGTGTCCCAGAACTTTCCTGTATCTTCAAAAGACCAGTTTTTAGAGGTGTAATAACTGTGTTCTAGTTTTGCTCTTCTTAAAGCTCCTTTTAATTTCATTTTAGTTTTCTTCTTATTTTTGCTATAGTCCCTAATAATTGTATTGGTAAGATTGATTTGAATGTTTTCAAAAAGTTTCTTATTAGTGTTAAAGATAATGAATCTCCTTGTTTTTTGTGTTTTATGTTATGAATATGCATTTTCATGAACTCTTTGTCTGTAATCTGTTTTATTTCAATATTTTCCAAAAGATATTTTATTTTATTGTTTCTTATAATCATCAAAGAACTGCTATCATGACCCCAGCTGTCACCAACTGAAACCTCAGCTAATTCATTTGTATAATCTTTGCAATCTAAACATCCTTTTGGAACAAACATCAGGTTAAGAAAATCATAATAATGTTTTGGCAGGAATTTCTGTTTTCCATTCGTTAATTTAACTAAAAAACCACCAGGGTAATTTCCACCACGATATTTTAATTCTTTAATATCTTCCAGTCTAATATCTAAGTTAGCAAGCAGGAATAATGTAGCATCAAAAGGCATGTTATAGCCGCAGAATAGGCCAAGTATAAGTTTAACATTTTTCAGTTTTCCTTGTTGCTGTAGTTTTCTTATTGCTTTTGCATGACAAGGTAAGGCTGTTACAGCTAATCTTTTGTCTTTGTTTTCATTAATTTTTTTTATTATATCCTGAAAGTTTATTAAAACATATTTTGAGCCTGCTGCCTGTATGATATCATCTTTATTTTTTGCTAATTTGACTTCATGCAGATAAGGCTTTTCCTTGTTCATTCCTATTACAACAGCTGCATCTATACTTTTATTTTTTAATGTATTGATTAGTATAGAGGTTATAACTCCCCCTCCAGAGCTTTTTTCTATTATATTTTTGCCTTTAGAACAAGCAACATTAACTGAATCATACTTACCAATATAGGCATTCATTTTAATCTTGATTTTACAATTAGATCTGCAATTATACCAAAAAGAAATACCTGTAATGAAGCTAAGACAAGGACAACAACTGTGATGTCCATTATTTTATGTAAAGCAATAAGACTGTATAGAAATACTAAAAAAGCAAGAAAAACTAAAAATGCACTGATAAGAAAGAAAAATTTGAATGGCTTGAAATAAGTTATTACTCTTATTATGATTGTGTTGAATCTTATAAAATCTTTTATTGGGTGGATTGTTGATTTTGTTTTTCTTTTTCTATAGTTGATAGGAACAAACTTTACATTATAATCATTAGTTAAACATGCTAATAAGTGAGTTATTGTGAAAGAGAATCTCTGAGGCAGTATGTTGAAGAATTGTTCAACATTGCTTTTCTTAATAACTCTTAAGCCACAGTTAATATCTGGAATCCTGATTTCTGTAAGGAAATTAGCTAATTTTGACAAAATAAATTTTGCAGGCATCCTTATCAAAGGCATTTTTGACTTAAGCCTTGCTCCTGTCACCATATCATATTCATCTGCATATTTCAATAATTTTGGGATCTCATCTATAGGGTATGTTCCATCAGAATCTGTCATTATGATAATCTCTGATTCAGAATTCTTAATAGCTGTTTTTAATGAAGAGCCATATCCTCTGTTGTAAGAGTGATGAATCACTTTTATATCTTTTATCTGGTTAAGTATTTCAGCAGTTTTATCTTTTGAGCAGTCGTTTACTGCAATGATCTTATAATTAAGCTTAGTAGAATCCATTACTTGCTTTATTTCATTGATTACATGGGCTATAGTTTTTTCTTCATTATACACAGGCAATATTACAGTTACATCAGTTTTGCTCATTAAACCACCCAATAAAGCTCTTAACACCTTCTTCTATTTTAACTTTTGGTTCATAATTTAATAATGATTTTGCTTTTTCTATATCAGCGTAAGTTAATGGAACATCTCCTTTTTGTTCTGGAAGGTTTTTTATTTTTGCTTTTTTGTTTAATTCTTTCTCTATCAAAGAGATGAAATATTTTAGTTCTACAGTCTGGTTGTTTCCAAGGTTGATTATTTCGAAGCTTATGTTTTTTTCTAATGCTGCTATGATTCCTGCAACAATGTCTGCTACATAAGTATAATCTCTTTTTGTTGTTCCATCCCCATACATTTCTATTTCTTTATCTTCCTTTATTAATTTAGTGAACTTGTACATTGCCATATCAGGTCTGCCTCTAGGGCCATAGACACTGAAGAATCTTAAGCATGTGATGTTGATATTGTATAGATGATTGTAAACATAGCATAATTGCTCTCCTATTTTTTTTGTTATACCATATGGGCTTATAGGTTGAGTGTTGTCTGTTTCTGAGAATGGTATTTTTTTTGTCAATCCGTATATGCTTGAGCTTGAGCCAAAGATAAATGTCTTGATATTGAATTCTTTTGCTAATTCCAATAAGTTTAAAGTTGCTTTTACATTAACTTCTTCATATAATAAAGGGTCTTTTAGAGAAGCTCTGACACCTGCTCTTGCTGCTAAATGAATTATCTTGTCTATGTTGTTTTCTTTGAAGATTTTTTTTAATGCTTCAAAGTTTCTTATGTCTTGTTTGTATAGTTTGAAATTATCGTTATCTTTGATTTTTTTTATGTTGTTTTCTTTAAATTTAGGGCTGTAGTAATCATTAAAATCATCAATACATATTACAGTGTGATATTTATCTAAAAGAGCTTCACATACATGGCTTCCTATAAAGCCAGCACCACCTGTGACTAAAATGTTCATTTAAAACCCCAAAATAATTTTATACATAAACCTATAGTTCTTTATAAAACTTTCTAGTTTTAATAAATAACAATATGTCAAAAACCATCCCTACAAACAGATAACATAATTTTATAAGAAGTAAGTAATAAAAGTGGTTTTTGATATGCTGGGAAATCAAAGATTTCCGGCATCCTGAAAAACTTTGTTTTTCATGACTCAAAATTCCACTTACAACAGTGGTTTTTGAACACACAAAATTCCAATAACTTATTATAGTTGTAATTAAATCACAAATCATAGAGGGGAATTTTGTTGTTTAAATATGAAAAGTCAAAATGAGAAGATTAAGGATGAAATTATCTGTTATTATACCTGTTTATAACGAAAGAGTATTACTGCCGAAACTATTGAAAAAAGTAGAGGCTGTTAAAGGTATTGACAAAGAGATTATATTGGTGGATGATGGCAGCAAGGATGGCACAAGGGATTTTCTGGATAGTGTGAGAAAGAAGTATAAAATTATATTTCACAAAAAAAACCAGGGAAAAGGAGCTGCTATAAGGACTGGTTTGAAGTTTGCAACAGGTGATATTACAATAATACAGGATGCTGATTTAGAGTATGATCCAAATGATTATCCTAAATTAGTTAAGCCTATTATAGATGGTAAAGCAGATGTTGTCTATGGCTCTAGGAGGTTGCAGAAACAGAAAGAAGAGTATTCAAGTATTGGTTTTTATATTGGTGGATTAGGACTGAATTTAATAGCTAATGTCTTGTATCCTAACTTACATATAACAGATGAAGCAACATGTTATAAGGTTTTTAAGACAGATTTATTAAAAAGCCTGAATTTAGAGTGTAAAAGATTTGAGTTTTGTCCTGAAGTTACAGCAAAACTGGCAAAAAGGAAGATTAAAATACTTGAAATACCTATTAATTATCATCCAAGATCAATAGAAGAAGGTAAGAAGATTAACTGGAAGGATGGTGTAGAGGCTGTCTGGACATTGTTGAAGTATAAGTTCAGAAATTGATTCAGAGAGAGAAAATTGAATTTGGGGGTTAGATGTTATGGATGTTTTATTAATAGATCCTCCTTGGATTATTGAGAATAAGAGTAATTTATGGAATAAGGTTGGTAGTTGTCTGCCTAGTTTAGGTCTTGCTTATATAGCTGCAGTTCTTGAGAAAGATGGAAAGAAAGTCATGATATTAGACTGTACTGCTGAAAAAATATCTTTAGATGTTGTTGAAGATAAATTAAAAGAGTATGAAAAGCCTAAGTTTGTAGGAATGACTGCAACTACAAGTTTGATTAATAATGCCTTAAAGATTGCTGAGATAGTAAAAAAGTTATGGCCTGATACTAAGGTTGTTTTAGGAGGAGTTCATCCAAGTGTAATGCCTGATGAAGTTATTTCTGATAAAAATGTTGATTTTGTAGCTGTAGATGAAGGAGAAGAAACTGTTAAAGAGTTGGTAAATGGTGATGATCCTAAAGATATTTTGGGATTGGTTTATAAGAAAGATGGAAAAATTATTCATAATGAAATAAGGCCTTTGATAAAGAATCTGGATGATATTCCTGCTCCTGCTTATCATCTATTGCCTATGAAAAAATATTTTCCAGCTTTAGGAAACTATAAAAGACTGCCAGCAATGTCTATATTTGCAACTAGGGGTTGTCCTGGAAGATGCACTTTTTGCCATAGGACATTCAGAGGGATTGTAAGGCCTAGAAGTGCTAGAAATATTATAAATGAGATAAAATTATTGCAGAAGGATTATAATATAAAGGAGATAAGTTTTTATGATGATACTTTTACTCTGTTCAAAAATGTTGTCAAAGAATTCTGTGATATAATTGTAAAGGAAAATGTTGATATAACATGGAGCTGTTTCACAAGAGTGGATCATATCAATGAAGAATTACTGAAGGATATGAAGAGAGCAGGATGTCATCTTATATTATTTGGAGTTGAGAGTGCTGATGAAAAGATATTGGAAACAATAAAAAAAAGGATTTCTCTGGATCAGGTTAAAAAAGTTGTGAAAGATGCAAGGAAGATTGGGATTGAAACAAGATGTAGTTTTATGTTTGGCAATCCTGGAGAGACAGAAGAGACTATAAAAAAAACAATGAAGTTTGCTGAGGAATTGGATCCTGATGAAGTGCAGTATAATATAACAACAGTGTATCCTGGGACTGAGATGTTTGAATGGGCTGACAAGCAGGGTTATATACTTACTAAAGACTGGAACAAATACAATATGTCTGATGTTGTTATGAGGCTTCCTACAATAAGTCCTGAAAAATTGCAGGAATATTACGGAATAGCACATAAGAAGTTTTATCTAAGACCTAAGATAATATTGAGAAGACTGCTTAAGATAAGGAATATGACGCAGTTGAAGCAGGAATTCCAGGGATTTTTGGCTGTTGTTGATATGTGTTTGAAAAGGAAGGGTGCTAAAAATTAAATTTAAGCATATTGAAATATTATATCTTATACTTATATTTGGTTTGTTAATGTATGTAAGTGTAGGTACTTTATGGGATCACAAAATAGAGCATGATTTTCCCTATGGTTATTTGGCTTCTGATGGATTTCAACATCAAGTAAGGGCTGAGAGCATAAAGAATATGGGAAATTATAGGAATGAGGCTTTTTATGCTGTTAAAGGATCAACTTTTGCTCCTGTAATTGGATTTTATTCTTCATTATCTCATCATCTTGCAGTATTGCTTTCTTATAATTCAGGATTAGAGACTTATGACACGATTTATTTTCTTGTTTTTTTAATGCCGATTATATCTGCTTTTATCATGTATCTTATGATAAGGAAGTTCAGCAAGAATATTGCTTTGCTGGCTATACCTTTTTCTTTTTTGGTTTTTGCAAGAAATAATTTTATTTTGATAACATGGGGGCATTGGCCTGCTTTTTTTGGACATTTTTTTTTGATATGTATATTTTGGGCAATGCTTCGTTTTAAGTTAAAGGCAAGCTATGTCCTTCTTGGATTGTTTATGAGTGCTAGTTTTTTATCACATCCATCTGAATTTATATTTGGAGTTTTGTTTATTGGACTGTATCTTGTTGTAGATTTTATCAGGATTAAGAAGATTGATGTCAGTAGTGTGAAGAAAGTTATTTTTGCTGGTGTTTTATTTTTTATTCTATGTTTTTATTATTTTATAATATGGAAATCAACATGGGTTGCTAACCAGGGAGTTAGTTATTATCTGAATTTATTCAGCATAACATCTTATGGAAATGATCCTTTTGTTTATCTTTCTTTTTTTAAATGGTTGTGGGTAATTTTGGGAATTGGATTGATAGTTGGGGTTTTTCTTTTGAGGAAGAAAAAGAATGTTGCTCTTCTTGTTGGTTTTTTTGTTTTAGTTATAAGCTATGGAAACTATTTTGGGTTTGAAAGGCATGCTTTAAGGACAAGAGCTTTGTGGGGAATTTATTTGTCTGTATTTTTTGGACTTGGTGTTTATTATGTTCTTAAGTTTTTAGTAAAAAAATGGAGGAAAGAGTATTCTATAGTTTTAGGTGTTGTGTTTTTGCTTATATTTGGAGGGTTTTTAGGGCAGTTGTCAAATATAATTCCTGTCAGAGATACATTTACATCTCCTGGAATAATGAATAAGTATCATTGGGATGCTATGGTCTGGATAAGTGAAAATACTGCTTTAGATTCTAAAGTGTATTTTTTTTATGGAGATACTTATGAACAGGATGCACAGCTTAGGAATGTTGAAAGAGCTCATTTTCTTGCTATAACTGATGATTTAATTGCTTCTTTACAGAATAAGACTATAAAGAGGTTTTATTTAACTGAGAGACCTGGTGATACTGGCGGAATAGGATCTCCTTACAGGAAGTCTTTTTTTAAGTTTGGTTTTGCAACACATGAAACAGATGAGTATATAACAAGGCAAAGAGATATCTGTGAGTTTGATTATTATATATTTGATAAAGCAAGCAGTTATTACCCTGCTTTAGCTCAGTATAATGCCTTGATTGCTAATAAGTTAATGGAGAATGATTTTATAGATGCTGTTTATGCTAATGATTTAGTTGTTGTATTGAGGAATAATAATCCAGGAGGGGATTGTATTGTTGAGCAAACATTTGAGTAAACTGAAAAAAGAAGGTAAAGTACTTTTAGGGTTGTTTATTGTATTTGTAATATTATTTAAGATTGTATTTTATAAAGAAGGTTTTTTAACAGTTTTTAAGTTTGTGTTTAGTTTATTCTGGTTGTTTGTTATTCCTGGGTTTGTGATTATGTTATACTGGCATGATAAATTAGATTTCTTAGAAAGGTTTGTGATAGGAACTGCATTAGGCTTAGGAGTTAATGGTCTTTTAAGTTATTATTTTGGTTTGATTGGAGTTCATGTTAAGTATCATATGTTTATATTACCTGTTTTGGTTATTGTTGTTGGTGG
>CAZSMA010000043.1:2536-12326 GCA_964608065.1 uncultured Methanosarcinales archaeon | reverse complement strand
TTTATTTATTTCCAAAATTTTGAAGAGAGTAGATGCTAATGAAGAAGATTATAAAGAAGCAAAGAAAATTGGAATTGAAAGAAATTTACCAACAGGAGATGTTTTACATGCAATTGTAGCGAGGAATAATAAGGCTATTCTTGTATCTCAAGATAAACACATTCAAAAATTAAGAGATATTGTTGAAGTAAAAAAAACCTGAACAACTTATTTAAACAATGAAATTCCACTCATTATAAATGAATGGAATGAGTTGTGCTCAAAAACCATATGCTATGTTTCGTGGAATTTCAAGCATCAAAAACCACTTATATTATTTACCGCTTGTAAAATCATGTCACCTATCTGTGATGGGTGGTTTTTACATTTCCCACCCTTTTTCTTTAGCCATCTCAAATAAAACTTTATCCCTTGTTTCCCTATTTTCTTCATAAGTAGTTTTCTTCTTAGCTTTGCCCCTAAATTTCATAAATTCTTTTATTAAATCTTCTCTGCTGAGTTCAGATAATTTATCCCTTACAGCTTCTCTTATGAACTCTGTTCTTGAATTAAAGTTGTTTTTAGTTATACTTTTATCTATTCTCTTAAGAACATCTTCATTGAATTTTACAGTCACAACTTCCATGGTATTACATAGGAATACAATGTAATATATAAATGTTATGGTTTTTAGGTTAAGTTACAGTACTTGACTTAACCAATTAATCACAAAATTTAAAAACAAACCTTTCTTATAATATTTATTAATGAAACTAAAACAAAAAATAGATGCAGTAAAACTAGATATAGTTAAAACAGCAAAGATAAAAGAAAGAAACCCTTTTAAGATCAATTTAGTTGGAGTTACAAAACAAGTTCCACACCATACTGTTAGTGAGGCTATAAATCTTGGATTGGCAGATATTGGTGAAAGTTATATCCCGGAAGCTGTTGAGAAATTTCCACAGATAAAGAACCTGAAGAAAGCAAGAAAACATTTTGTTGGACATTTGCAGAGCAATAAAGCAAAAGTAGCTGTGCATTTATTTGATGTGATCCATTCTGTTGATAGTAAAAAATTAGCAAGGAAATTAAGCCATTACTGCATTGAATACAATAAAATTATAGATATATTTATTGAAGTCAATACTTCTGGAGATAAAAATAAATTTGGAGTTAAAGAAGAGAAATTAAAAGATTTAATAGATAATGTAAAGAATTTAAGGAATCTGAATTTAATAGGACTGATGACAATTGCTCCTGAAGGAAATCAAGAATTAGCAAGACCTTATTTTAGAACTTTAAAAAATTTAGCTAAGAAATATGGTTTAAATGAATTGTCAATGGGAATGACAAATGATTACCATATAGCAATAGAAGAAGGAGCAACTTTTTTAAGGATTGGAACTGCTATATTCGGAAAACGATGAAAGATAAATTAAGGAAAGAAATTCTTGAAAAAAGGAATTTGTTAGATAAGAAAGAATTATTAAAAAAATCTAAAAAAATCATAAGAAAATTAAAGTCATTAAAAAATTTTAAGAAAGCAAAAACAATCATGTTCTATGTTTCTAAAGACAATGAAGTTTATACACACGATATAATAAAGAAGTCATTGAAAAAGAAGAAAATTATAGTTCCTGTCACAGATTTTAAGAATAAAGACCTTGTTCCAAGTGAGTTGAATGATTTCTCTGAACTAGAGCCAGGTTATTATAATGTGTTAGAGCCTAAGAATGTCAAAGAAGTTGATGTAAATGAAATTGATATTGTTATAGTCCCTGGTGTTGTTTTTGACAAAAATGGCAACAGAATAGGTTATGGTGAAGGTTATTATGATAAATTCTTAAAGAAAACTAAAGCTTTAAAGATAGGTTTAGCGTTTGGTTTTCAAGTTGTTGATGAAATTGAATCAGAAGAAACAGACGTTCCTGTTGATTTGATTATTTCAGAAAGTAATTTATAACTCTATATAACCTCTATCCATATTTTCCAATAATTTTATTTCAGTGTCACCAAAGTATTGATCAAATACTTTTCTTTTAATAACTCCTGCCAACATTCTTGTATTTCCCGGAAATTCCTTTCTTTTTGAAGTATTAGTAATTGAATCTAATATATTAAAACTAATTATAATTTGCATATCACCTTTTGATTTTAAAAAACCACCAACATCTAATCCATCCATCCAAAAGTCTAGCTCTGAAATATTATTTTGATCTTTGAATAAGAACTCACAAGTCTTTGACCAATACAGATTTTCTAGTAACGCATGAGGTTCAAAGAAATTATGTTTTTGATATTGCCCATTCAATACAGTCTTTAATCTATCTCCAAAACTTGCTTCAGAAACAATGTCAATAAATTTTGAATGATAACTTAATTCTGTAAAATAATGATATGCCCTAGTTAATGTTCTTATCGTTGGAACAGGGCAACCATCTAGTTTAGAAAAAGGAATCCCAAATACACAACCCATAACTCTCTCATCCCATAATGGTTGTTTTTTCTGTAAAATTGGAATTAAACTTGGATATTTATCTGGATTCAATATCTTAATATTTATATCTCTTTGTTCAAAATCATTGACTCCTACATATTGCATTAACTCCAAAAATTTATTGAACCACTCTTTTTTCTCACTTGTTCTCAAAACACAATACATTTCATAAATATCCTCATTATCAAATAGTTCATTTATTGTTTTATATCTTAAATGTTCCATTAACTTTAAAGGAGGATGTTCAATCAGTATATCCCTTGCCTTACCCTCTTTAAGAAATAATATTCCAACTGGCTGAGCCATACTTAAAGCATACTTGACTATTGCCTCAACACCTTTTTTTTTTTTTAAATCAGGACTTCCAAAATATTTGTTAAAAGACGAATCAATTTGATTTATTCTTTGCTTTAATTTAGAATATATATCTTCAGCAATATAAGGCTCTGCACTAGTGTGACTAAGTTTCTGATTAAATTTACTTTGAATTTCTGCTATAATCCTAGTTGCAATAATCTCTTTGTTTGGGAAATCCAAGTGTTCAAAAGGAACATCATTATAGTCTCCTTTTGAATCACACAATTCATCGATAGCTTTAATTACATTCATATTGGTAAATTGCGGTTTCAGAGAAGTATATAAACCTTATCATTATCAATACTTTATAGTAGTTAAAATTTTCTACTTAACCTTTTTCTCCTTTCTTTAACCACCAAACACCCAAATAAATCAATGGTGTGTCAAATAATGCTACAACTACTTTTAGAAGCCAATAAGGTATAATTAAAACAAACATATAAGCAATATTATGTTTTGGAGTCATTCCATAGAATGCTATGAACATGAATATTGTGCTGTCTATAAGCTGGCTGACTATAGTACTTAAATTATTCCTTAACCACAAGAACCTTCCTTTTGTTTTTTCTTTCCAAAAATTAAAAGCCCAAACATCGTGAGTCTGGGATAAAAGGAATGCAACAGCGCTTGCAATCATAATCCTTAGGCTAATGCCAAACACCTTTGTATATTCAACTGGAAAAAAATCTCTAGTTGCACTTGGTAATTTTATTGCTAAAAATGTAAGTCCTAGAACAAACATTAAGGATATAAATCCAGCATATACTAAGTTTTGAGCTTTTCTTTTTCCATGGACTTCTTCTATAACATCTGTTATTAAGAATGTTACAGGATAAGCAAAGATTCCAACTGAAAAATCAATCCAGACATGGGCTATTTTGCCTCCTAATAGATTAGCTGCAATCAAAGCTGCAACAAATAACCCTATAAGGACATCTGTTTTTGTTTTTATTGACCATGCCATTAAGAATGATTTTAATTATATCTTATTTATAATGTTTTCTATTTCAACAGCAATATCTTTTGATTCACTAACTTGAATCTTCATTTTTTTTATTAATTCTTTAAGCTGTTTTATAGTTCCCATCAACAAAACATCTGTTTTCTCAACAGTGCAGTTGACTGTTCCTTTGTTTACTGCTGCGTCTCCACCTAAAGAAAGGATTTCCTGCTTTAGAATATTAGCAATAGCATTCCTTACATTATGTAATTTGATTAACCTGAATTTTGTTTTTGGAAGCATATATGGAATTCCACCACCTACTCCTATTTCATTCATTGTTTTTTCAGCATCTTTTTCATTGATTATTGTTGGATTGTACATGAGAATAGATGTATCTTATATTTGGTTTAAATAATTTACTAAAACCACAACATATTTAAACTATTTCTTATCTTCAATTATTCTGGTGGTAGTTATGATGATGGATGATATCAATAAAAAAGATCCAGAGATTCTAAAGCAGATAAAGAATGAAATAGTGAGAGTTAGAAATGGTGTTGAGCTAATTCCATCTGAGAATTTTGTAAGCAAGGCTGTGATGCAGGCTTTAGGCAGTATTTTTATGAATAAATATTCTGAAGGTTATCCTCATAAAAGATATTATGGAGGCAATGAGTTTGCTGATAATGTTGAAGATTTAGCTATAGAAAGAGCAAAGAAATTGTTCAAAGCAGAGCATGTCAATGTACAGCCATTATCTGGAAGCCCCGCAAACCAAGCTGTTTTCTTTGCATTATTGAATATTGATGATAAGTTTATGGGACTTGATCTGAATGCAGGAGGTCATCTGACTCATGGATTAGCTATAAATTTTTCCGGAAAGAATTATAATTGTATTCCTTATAATGTTGATGAAAAAACACATTTGTTAGATTACGATAAGATAAGGAAGATAGCTGAAAAAGAAAAGCCTAAGATGATAATCTCAGGATTAACAGCATATCCTAGGAAGATAGATTTTAAAGAATTTGGAGAGATAGCAAAAGATGTAGGAGCAGTACATATGGCAGATGTTGCACATATTGCAGGATTATGCATCACAGGTTATCATCAAAGTCCTGTTCCTTATGCTGATGTTGTGACAACAACCACTCATAAAACATTAAGAGGACCAAGAGGAGCAATAATTTTATGCAAAGAGAAATTTGCAAAAGATATAGACAGAGCTGTGTTCCCAGGATTGCAGGGAGGACCTCATGATCATATGCAGGCAGCAAAAGCTGTTGCATTTAAAGAAGCGTTGCAGCCAGATTATAAGAAGTATATTGGACAGGTTGTAAAGAATGCCAAATCTTTGTCAGAAGAATTAATGTCATTAGGTGTGAAGTTAGTTACAGATGGTACTGACAATCATCTGATGGTTATTGATTTAACACCAAAGAAGTTAACAGGTAAAGGAAAAGAAGTGCAGAATGCTTTGGAAGAAGCAGGAATATTCACAAATAAAAATACTATTCCATATGAACCTTCATCTCCATTTAATCCTTCTGGGATAAGGATAGGAACACCAGCTGTAACAACAAGAGGATTTAAGGAAAGTGAGATGAAAGTAATAGCTAAAGGTATAGCAACTATAATTGATAATTATGAAAATAAGAAAGTTATTGAGAAAGTTAAGAACGATATTCTGGAATTATGTAATAAGTTTCCATTGTATGAAGGGTTGGAAGTACTCAAATAAACTTATTTAAACACTTCTTTTATTTTTTTATTCAATCCAGGATATTTTTTAAGAATTTCACTTCTTTGTTTATCTAATCCTTTTTGTAGTTTTTCAAAAACTGCTTTGGGATATAGTTTTTCAGGATGTAGTAAAATAGAATCAACCATTCTTATTGATTTTGGGACTAGTAATCCTGTTTCTTTTGAAAGGAGCCAATCATTAAGACCACATCTCAATATAGAATCAAGGATTCCCATTGTTTCTTGTAAGCTGATTTCATGGTATTCATTAGCTTCTCCTATTCCACCAGTATTAAGCAAGTAGCAATTTATCTGAGGGTTTTTCTTTAATATATCATAAAATAAGTTTGCATGCTCTTCTTTGTTTCCAGCTATAAATGGATCATAAAAGAAAACATTCTTTATCTTTCCAGTTTGTGTTGGATCTCCAGCTGAAGATTCCATTGACTGGCCTAAAACCATAAAAGCAGTTGCTTGTTCTTGTGTAAGTTTTGAGATAGCAGGAATTATTGGACCTCTTGTAATAATGAAGATATTATGGACTTTATCAACATTAATATCTTTGCTTGCATGTGTAAAATGCTCTCTTTCAATTATAGCTCTTCCATTGGATGTGGTTTCTATATTATAGAAATCAATTTCACCATTTTTCTCTAGCCATACATTTTCAAGGAATGTAGATGATTTTAAACAACCATAATATGCTTCTAACTGTGTTTTTGGGTTTATTCCGTCTGTCTTAACAAACAATCCGCCAGCTTCAAATCCATTGAAAGATCCATCTTTTCTTAATGTTCCTCCATCATCCTGTACTAACCAGGATTTTTCTTCTCCTTTTCTTGCTAATATTTTACAGGTTGTAGAAGTTTTTCCATTAGCGCTTAATGCAACAAATAATGAATTTTGAGTTATATAATCTCCATGAGAGCTTTCAAGACAATCCTGTCTGCAGCCTGCATGTAAAAATATAGCATCTTTATTTTGTTTTACTCTCCAGTCTTCTCCTGCAAAAACACCTTTTTTCCATTCTCCAAAATAATTAGAGTTTCTGACTATTTTTACCATTTCACCTTTTTTGCTGAATGCAATCCTTATTGCGATATCTTTTTCAGGCAATGCTTTCTTTTTATTTTTTTCAAAAGATTCATCAAAGAACATTATAACCTGATAAGTAGGATTTTCAGTTGTTGTTGGTTTGAATAGTTTTCTTCCAGCATAAGCAACATGAGCAAATCTTTTTGGAACAATCAATCTGGCAGTTATATTTTCTTTTCCATCTCCAACCTGACAGTCAATTGCAACTAATTCTTCTTTTGTTGAATATTGTTTTGCTTGCTCTAATAGTTTTAATTCTTCTTTTCCAAATTCTGTGTCAATATTATTTGTAGTGAACATAGCTGCCCTTGACATAGGTTCTGATTCTGCAACTATACTTCCATAGTTAGTTGCCTTAATGATTGGCTCTTTAACTGCCAGTTTTCTTAACTCTTCATCAGAAGCATTATAAATAAGTCTATTTTCTCTTTTAGCTTTTTCATAGATTTCTTTAGCAGCTTTTTGGAATTCCCAAAACATTTTAAGATATTGATAGATAAAGTGTATATAAAGATTGTTATTTTCAAAGCTTGAAAATAAAAAATGTTTTCGATAGTTTTATTAATTACTAATTATTAATATTTTATATGACAGCTAAAATATTAGATGGAAAGAAATTAGCTGATAAAATCAGGAAAGAAGTTAAAGCTAAAGTTAAAAAACTTAAACTTAAACCAGGCTTAGCAGCTATTTTAGTTGGAGATAACTCTGCTTCTGTTATGTATGTTAATATGAAGAAGAAAGCATGCCATGAATGTGGTATTGGTTTTGAGTTGTATAAATTCAAGGAGAATGCTTTGGATACAGAGATTATTGAAGCAATAATGAGTTTGAATAAAAACGATAAGATAAATGGAATAATGGTTCAGTTGCCATTGCCTAAACATATGGATAAACAACTTGTTTTGCAGGCAATAAATCCTTTAAAGGATGTGGATGGATTGAATTCTGTAAGTTTAGGAGATATTATAATAAATAATGAAAGATTACTTCCTGCTACTCCTAAAGGTATTGTTAGTTTATTGGATAATTATAAAATTGATGTTAAAGGAAAAGGTGTTGTTATAGTTGGACATAGTGCTGTTGTTGGAAAACCATTAGCAATGATGTTGTTAAATAAAGGTGCAACTGTAACTGTATGTCATGAGTTTACTAAAGATTTAAAGCAATATACTTCTAAAGCAGATATTTTAATTTCAGCAACAGGTGTTCCTAATTTGATTAAAAAGAACATGGTTAAGAAGGGTGCTGTAGTAATTGATGTTGGAATCAACAAGAAAAACGATAAAGTTATTGGAGATGTTGATTTTAAAGAAGTTAAAAAGGTTGCTTCTTATATTAGTCCAGTTCCAGGTGGTGTAGGTCCTATGACTATTGCTAGTTTGCTGGAGAATATGTTGATAGCTGTAAATAATTACCCAAAAATTTATAAATAAGAGTGTTTATTTCTCCTATCTCGGGTGGTATGTTGATAAATATTGGAGTTTTAGCTTCAACAAAAGCGTCTGACTTACAGGGAGTTATAGGCGCAATAAAGGCTAAGAAACTAAGTGCTAAGATTTCTGTTCTTATATCTAATAAAAAGGATGCTTATTGTCTGGAAAGAGCTAAAAAACACAATATAAAAGCAGTATTTATCGATTCTAAAGGTAAATCAAGAGAGGAATTTGATAAGGAATTAGCTAAAGTTTTGGATGAGGACAAAGTAGAGTTAATATTACTTATTGGCTATATGAGATATCTAAGCAAATGGTTTGTTGACAAATACAAGAATAAAATAATGAATATACATCCAAGTTTACTGCCAGCTTTTGCAGGAGGTATGGATCTTAATGTTCATGAAGAAATTTTGAAGCATGGCTGTAAAGTTACAGGATGCACATTGCACTTTGTTGATGAAGGCCAGGATACAGGTCCTATTATTGCTCAAAAAGCAATTCCAATTTTAGAGAAAGATACTGCAGATACTTTAAAAAATAAAGTTCAAAAATTAGAGAGTGAATGTATTATTGAAGGAATAAAAAAATTTGCACAAGGTAAATTAAAGGTTAAAGGAAGGGTGGTGCATGTAAAATGAAAATAAAGAAAGCATTAATCTCAGTATATAATAAAGAAGGAATTGTAGAGTTTGCTAAAGGTTTGCATAAATTAGGTATTGAAATATTATCAACAGGAGGGACTGCAGCTTTGTTGAAGAAGAATAATATTCCTGTTATAAAAGTAGAAGATTATACTGGTTTTCCAGAGATTTTAGATAATAGAGTTAAAACTTTACATCCAAAGATACATGCTGGAATATTAGCTGTAAGATCTAATAAAAAACATATGCAGCAGCTGAAAAAACTAAATATAGATTTGATTGATTTAGTTGTTGTTAATCTTTATCCATTAGAAGAAACTGTTCAGAAACTTGATGTAAAACTTAATGATGTTATCAAAAACATTGATATTGGAGGCCCTACAATGATAAGGGCAGCCGCAAAAAACTTCAAAGATGTTATTCCTGTAATTGATCCTCGTGATTATAATATGATTTTAAGAGAACTAAATAAAGGAGATTTATCTTTTAAAAAAAGAATTTTATTAGCTTCAAAAGTCTTTGAAAATACTACAAGATATGATTCATTTTTCCATATGTATACTCTTGATAATTATGAGGAATGTTTGTTTCCTGAGTTATTTAATATCCCACTGAAGAAGATAAGGGACTTACGCTATGGAGAAAATCATTTCCAAAAAGCAGCTTTTTATTCATGCGGAAGAATAACTGAAACTTGTGTTACAAATTCCAAACAGCTGCATGGAAAAGAGCTTTCTTTTAATAATATAATGGATATTGATGCTGCTTTCCAGTTAATCAAGGAATTTGATGAACCAACTGCTTCAATAGTGAAACATACTAATCCTTGTGGAGTAGCTTCTAAATCAAAATTAGAAGATGCATTTAAAGTAGCACATGAAGCAGATACAACTGCAGCTTATGGAAGCATTATTGCATTAAACAGAAAATGTAATTTAGAAACTGCTAAGCATATAAGACCTTTGTTTGCAGAATGTGTTATAGCTCCAAGTTTTGATAAAGATGCTTTAAAATTATTAAAAGAAAAGAAAAATCTGAGGATATTGGAGACAGGCCCTATTAGCAAAGAAGTTCATAATTATTCTATGAAAAA
>CAZSMA010000043.1:0-2436 GCA_964608065.1 uncultured Methanosarcinales archaeon | reverse complement strand
AGCTTTAAAGCTGGCAAAAATTCTCATGGAAGTGTAATGGCTTCTGATGCATTTTTTCCGTTTAGAGATGGGATTGATGTTGCAGCACAAGCAGGAGTTATTGGAGTTATACAACCTGGTGGTTCAATAAGGGACCAGGAAGTTATTGATGCTGTTAATGAGCACAATATGTCAATGGTTTTTACTGGGTTTAGGGTTTTTAGGCATTAATCAATAATTATTTAAATCAATTTAAACTTATTATTCTTATGAACTATAACCAGATTATTGATTATCTGAATAAATTAGAAATGTTTGGGACGCATTTTAGTTTAAGCAGGATTAGAGCTATACTGAAGAAATTAGGCAATCCTGAAAAGGGTTTGAAAGTAATACATGTTGCAGGAACTAATGGAAAAGGGAGTGTTTGTGCAATGTTAAGTTCTATATTACAGGGAGCTGGTTATAAGGTTGGGATGTACACAAGCCCTCATTTGAAAGATATTAAAGAAAGGTTTAAAGTTAATGATAAAAATATTTCAAAGAAAGAGTTTATCAAATATTTCAATAAGGTTAAGAAATATTCTAAAAATGAAACTTATTTTGAGTTTATAACTGCAATGGCTTTTTTGTTTTTTAAGGATAAAAATCCTGATTTTTTAATTTTAGAGGTTGGAATGGGCGGTAGGTTAGATGCGACAAATGTTGTCAAACCATTGGTTTCAGTCATAACAAGCATTAGTTTAGATCATGTTGCTTTTTTAGGCAATACAGTTGAGAAAATTGCATATGAAAAAAGCGGAATTATTAAGAATAAAATTCCTGTTATAACTATAGCGAGAGGTAAGGCTCTAGATGTAATCAAAAATGTTGCAAAATCTAAAAATTCTGAAGTTTATTTCCCAAAAAACTATAATTATAAAATTAACCTTAAAGGAAAATTTCAGATTCAGAATGCAAATACTGCAGTAGAGACAATTAATCTATTGAATCAATTAAAAATAACATATATTAAAGCATCAATAATAAAAAAATCATTAAAAAAAATAAATTGGCGTGGAAGGATTGAATTTAAAAATAATATTTTGTTTGATTGCGCGCATAATCCTAGTGCAGTTAAGGTTTTGATTGATTATATAAAAACTTTAAGATATAGGAAATTAATATTGATCTTCGGAGCTCTGGAAGATAAAGACTACAAGTCAATGTTAAATCAGCTGGTTCCTTTGGCTTATAAGGTGATATTAACAAAACCTAATAGTTACAGGGCTTTAGATCCAAGGATATTAGCAAAAGAAGTTGATAAATATTTTTTAATAATTGAAGATAATAAGAAGGCTTTAAAACATGCTAAGTTGATTTCTAAGAAAAAAGATTTAATCTTAGTTACTGGTTCTATTTATGTTGTTGGTGATTTGATTTAAAACCGCAAACTATTTAAACAGATTATTTCCTAATCAAGATTATGGGGGAAAATAAAGTAGATATAGAAACAGTACTTATTTCTAATATGTCTGATGCTGAGATTCAGAAGTTTATTAAGAAGAATTATCTTGCTTTAAATGTTTCAGAGTGCAAAGAAATTGTTAAATTAATTGGAAGAGATCCAACCCTAACTGAAATTCATATGTTCAATATTGAATGGAGTGAGCACTGCAGCTATAAATCAAGCAGGGAAATCCTAAAATTACTTCCGACTGAAGGCCCAACTGTGATACAAGGCCCAAAAGAAGATGCTGGAATTATAAAATTTGCAAAAGTAGATGGAGAGCAGTATGGAATTGTTATAGCCCATGAAAGCCATAATCATCCATCTCAGGTTGTTCCTTATGAAGGTGCTGCAACTGGAATTGGAGGGATAGTCAGAGATGTTTTATGTATGGGAGCAAGAGTAATATCAACAGCAGATCCTTTAAGATTTGGAGATCCAAATGGAAAAAATAAAAATTATGTTAAATATGTTGCAAATGCTGTTGTTGATGGTATTGCAGGTTATTCTAATCCTTTAGGAGTTCCTAATATTGCAGGAGATGTTTATTTTAATAATAGTTTTGATGATAATTGTTTAGTAAATGTTGCTTGTTTAGGATTAATTAAAGAAGATGATATAATTCATTCGGCTGCTCCTGAGGATGCAGAAGGCTATGATATTGTTATTGTTGGAAAAGCAACTGATAACTCAGGGTTTGGAGGAGCTGCTTTTGCTAGTTTAGTTTTAGATGAACAAGAAGAGGAATATAATAAAGGTGCTGTGCAAGTTCCAGATCCTTTTTTAAAAAATATGTTAATCAGGTCAACAGAAGCGGTTTTCAAAGAAGCAAGGAAGAAAGGAATAAAATTAGGATTTAAAGATATGGGTGCTGGTGGTATAATGTGTGCTAGCTCTGAATTGTGTGAATCTGGTGGTTTTGGAGCTGAGATTGATATTGATAAAATCCATGTTTCAATGGATCTTCC
>CAZSMA010000042.1:0-12382 GCA_964608065.1 uncultured Methanosarcinales archaeon | reverse complement strand
CCTTACAATGAAGAACAGGTTAAACATATACTGAATCCATTAGTAAAGAAATGGTTTTTTAGTAGATTTAAGACTTTTTCTTTACCGCAATTATACGGTGTCATGGAAATTCATTCAAGGTCTAACATCCTTGTTTCAGCTCCAACAGGAGCAACAAAAACATTAACAGGCTTTTTATCTATATTAAACGAATTAATTGATTCAAGTGAAAAAGGAATTCTAGAGGATAAAGTATACTGCATATACATATCTCCATTAAAAGCATTGAACAATGATATTGAAAAAAACCTAAAAGAACCTCTAAAAGAAATGGAAGATATAGCAGGTAAAAAACTAAACATAAGGGTAGCAGTAAGAACAGGAGATACAACTCCTTCTGAAAAGCAAAAAATGCTTAAAAAACCTCCACATATCTTAATAACAACTCCAGAATCATTAGCTATTGTATTGTCTTCTATAAAATTTAAAGAATTATTAAGAAATGTTGAATGGTGCATTATAGATGAAGTCCATGCTTTAGCTGAAAACAAACGTGGAGTTCACTTAAATCTAAGTATGGAAAGATTATCAAGACTAAGTCCTCATCTGACAAGAGTTGGATTAAGCGCAACAGTCGCTCCATTAGAAGAAATTGCAAAATACCTAGTAGGTTATGAAAACGATAAAATAAGAAACTGTAAAATTGTTGATGTCCAGTTTATTAAAGAACTGGATCTGAAAGTATTAAGTCCATTGCCTGATCTAATTAACACAACACATGAAAACATGCATAATAGCATGTATATTTTACTTGATAAATTAATACAAGACCATAAGACAACTCTGATATTCACTAATACAAGGGCTGCAACTGAAAGGGTTGTACATCACTTAAAGGAAAAGTTTCCAAAAAACTACACAGAGAACATCGGTGCTCACCATGGTTCTTTATCTAAAAAACACAGATTAAATATTGAAAACAGATTAAGAGAAGGAAAACTAAAAGTTGTTGTATGTTCAACAAGTTTAGAATTAGGAATTGACATTGGTTATATTGATTTAGTCATCTTATTAAGCAGCCCTAAATCTGTAGCAAGAGCATTGCAAAGAACTGGAAGATCAGGCCACAAATTGCATGACACAACTAAAGGAAGGCTTATTGTTTTAGGAAGAGATGACTTAGTTGAATGTGCCTGCTTGTTAAAATCTGCAATAGAAAGAAAAATAGACAAAATACATATTCCAACTAACTGCTTAGATGTTTTATCACAACAAATAGATGGTATTGCTTTGGAAGAAAACATACATATTGATGATCTTTTCAAATTAGTAAAACAAAGCTATTGCTACAAAGACCTAACAAGAAAGGATTTTATGGATGTAATTGATTATCTCTCAGGAAAATATGTAAGCTTGGAAGACAGGCATATTTATGCTAAGATATGGCATGATAAAGACAATGGAATGATAGGAAGAAAAGGAAGAATGGGTAGAGTTATCTACATGACAAATATAGGAACTATTCCAGATGAAACCTCTGTAAGAGTTAAAGTTGGAGAGCAAACTGTCGGAACAATTGATGAAGCTTTCTTAGAAAGACTTAGACCTGGTGACATTTTTGTCTTAGGAGGACAGGTTTATCAGTTCAAGTTCAGCAGAGGAATGGTTGCTCAGGTTAATGCTTCTGCAAATAGACCACCAACTGTTCCATCATGGTATTCAGAAATGCTGCCACTAAGCTTTGATTTAGGTATGAACATAGGCAGATTCAGAAGATATATGGATGATTTATTCACAAAAAGAAAAAGTAAAGAAGAAATCATAGATTTTCTTAATAAATATTTATACATCGACAAAAACGGAGCAGAAGCATTGTATGAATATTTCTACGAACAATTCAATTTTTCACAGATTCCTTCTGACAAAAAAATAGTTGTAGAAATCTATAATGATGGAAAGCAGACTTATTATTTATTCCATATATTATTTGGAAGAAGAGTCAATGATTGTTTGTCAAGAGCTTTAGCTTTTGCGATAGCTAGAACTCAGCATATTAATGTTGAGATCGGAATAAATGATAATGGTTTTTATATAACCTCTCCAAAAAAAATAAATCCATTAAATGCATTGAATTTGCTAAAATCAAAAGAATTAAGAGCAGTATGTGAAAGGGCAATAGAAAAAACAGAAGTTTTGAAAAGAAGATTCAGGCATTGTGCTACAAGAAGTTTAATGATTTTAAGAAACTATAAAGGAAGAAGAAAAAGAGTTGGAAGACAGCAGGTTTCTTCTATGATATTGATGAGTGCTGTCAAAAGGATTGATCCTGATTTTGTAATATTAAAAGAAGCAAGAAGAGAGGTTCTTGAAGATCTGATGGATATAGATAATGCAATTAAAATAATGGAAAAAATTGAAAAAAAAGAAATAAGAATAAAAAAAATAACTACACCTTTACCATCCCCATTTGCATTTAACCTAATAACACAAGGTTATGTTGACATAATGAAGATAGAAGATAAAATAGAGTTCATAAGAAAGATGCACAATAATATATTAGCTAAGATTGGAAAGAAAAAATGAACATTCACAACAACATCAAAATCATAGATTTAGGATTGTTGATAGATAAAACCCTGATAATATGTGATATACATATTGGCTTTGAAGAATCCTTGAATAAACAAGGTATTTTAATTCCAAGGTTCCAGTTTACTGAAATCATTAAAAGACTAGAAAAAATATTAGAACAAGTAAAAGTAAATAACATAATCATCAATGGAGACATAAAGCATGAGTTTGGCAGAATTTCTGAGCAGGAATGGAGGCACACTCTAAAATTATTGGATTTCTTAGCAAAATACGGAAAAGTAATTTTGATAAAAGGCAACCATGACAATATTTTAGGTCCAATAGCTAAGAAAAGAAATGTTGAAGTCAAGGATTATGTTATTTTGAAAGATATTCTAGTAATTCATGGTGATAAACTAAACAAAGACATTGAAAAATTAATAAAAAAGAGTAAAATAATAATTATTGGCCACGAACACCCTGCCATAACTCTAAAAGACAGCCCTAGAATCGAAAAATACAAATGCTTTCTAAAAGGAAAGTTCAAAAGAAAAACATTAATTGTACAGCCTTCTTTTAATTTAGTAACAGAAGGAACAGACATAACAAAAGTTCTCGAAAATCAAAGATTTTCGGAACCCCAAAAATCCGAAGGATTTTTGATGGAAAAAACACTAAGCCCATTCTTACAGCAAAACTTAGACAATTTTAATGTTTATATTGTAGCAGACAAGGTCTATGATTTTAGGAGGTTGAGGGGTTTGAAGTAATTTTTTTTTCTCTCTCTATCTCTCTTATTATATTTTAACATGTCTCTTCTTTTTTTGCATAGGTTCAACACCTTTTTTATGTATTCCTTCACTCATACATTTAAAACATTCCTCTATATATTCATCAGAATAAGATTTCTCTTTTTTGCCTCCTCTTTTCCAACATCTTCTCTTACACCTAAATAATGTTAGGCCATGTATACTGCACTCTAGTAATTTCTTCCTCATTCTGGACACACTCCAGACCTACTAACCGAAGACTGCCTTGCCCTTGATTAGTGTGCTCAAATAGAGCTGGTCTATGGATGTGTGTCCATTTTTATTTTTGATTCCACCATTTGAAATTCAACCAATAGATAATAAATTGCCAACAGCTAAGAAAGAAAAACACAGGCATATGAGCTTTAAGCTTTAATCCTTAAGCAATGATCTTTAATCTTTTATCTTTAAGGCATCACATCCCATCATTATCCATCTTGGTGGTGTGCAGCATTTACCCCATCCAAATCATAAGATTTGTATAAGACAAACCACTACACGCCTGCGCTTACCTACAAAACTGTCAGCAATCTTACCTATCAAGGATAGATAAGCTTAATCAACTAATTTAGTTGTCCAATTAGTCATCTGTATTTTATTATCAAGCTGAACTTTTTCAATCTCTAATTTTTCTATTTTATCCTCTATTTCAAGTTCATCAAGTTGAGTTACCATTTCCTTTTCATCCTTATCTCTAAATAAATAACGCTCTTTTTTCTCAAACAAACTACTTAAATGAGCTAGATTGCTTCGTAAATCATTAACTTTAACTATAGCTTCAGCTAAGATTACATTATCTCCATTAACTGTCGTATTTAAATTAGTTTTTTGTATCTTAATCTTTAGCTTTCTAATATCTTCGATTCTCTTATCTATTTCTTCAGATAATTTCTTTGGATTAAATTTTGTTTTTTTACCTTCTTCTACATAGATGTTTTCTTTTCTCAACAAAATCAATCGTGCTAATCTACTTTTCTCTTTCTTTAGTTTACTTAATGCTTCACCTAATCTCATACTATCACCCTCTTTTAAACTGCTATTTGGTAAAACAACTTACTTAAATAACTATAACATATGTTTTTGTGGGTGTAAAAACATTCCCTCAACCTACAAAATCACTATATGTCCTTTCTTTTTGCTGTCTAAGTAGGTAATCATTATGGGTCGTTTCTGCTCGTCTTCTGCTAAATAAGAATATAATGTCTGACCTTTCTCTAAAGAACATCCAACTGCAACTAACTTGTTGATAGAAATACTTAAAGTAGATCTTTTCTGTGTGACCTTGCTTTTCCATCCTATGTTTTGAAAGGTTATTTGCATTCTAACATAAAATATACTTATTCAAGTAACCTCCTTATCTTTTCTTCTAGTTGTTTTTTATCAGGAAGATATAATTTATATTTGGAAACAAACAATTTGTTAGATATTCCACCAAGAGCATATTTTACTTGGATGTTATTTTTCTTTGCAGATAATATCAAACCAATAGGTTTATTATCTTCATCTGAATTTTCTTCTGCTTTGAAATAATTTAAGTAAAGATTCATCTGGCCAATATCATGATGATTAACTTCACCTATTTTTAGATCAATAAGTACAAAACATTTCAATATCATGTGATAAAATACTAAATCAACATAAAAATTTTTATTACCGAAGCTTATTCTAAATTGTCTTGCTACAAAAGTAAATCCTTTTCCTAATTCCAGAAGAAACATTTGTAAGTTATCTATTATCTTTTGTTCTAATTCTTTTTCAGAATAGCTATAATGCTGGGGAATGTTGAGAAACTCTAGAATATACGGCTCTTTTATCAAGTCTTTTGCTTTTTCTATAATTTGACCTTTTTTGGATAACTCCAAGACACCTTTTTTATCCTTACTTAAAGCTATTCTGTAGAATAAAGCAGAGTTGATTTGTCTTCTTAATTCCCTAACTGACCAATTTTCCTTTATGCACTGCTTCTCATAAAAGGATCTTTCTAGGTCATCATCTATGCTAACGAGCTCAATATAATGGCTCCAACCCAATTGGTCAGACAGTGTCTGACTTTTTGGATATTTCAGATATAATAACCTCATGTAGATAATATTACTCCTGCTAAATCCCTTCCCATATCTGTCTTTTAGGTCCTTAGCTATTCTTTCAAATAGTTTACTACCATACTCCACTTTTTCTTTCCCTTTCTGCTCAAATTCAACAATCTGTCTCCCTATTTCCCAATAAGTGTTAACGAGAATATTATTTACAGCTATAACCACTTGTTTTCGTCCTTTTTCTAGTATTTTGCCAATATTGTTGATCAAAATTTTATAATTTGACTTAATAGCATTTGCTTTTGTTTCTTTTTTCATTTCCATCACCTTTATCAAAAATTTTATATACTTCTATTGTATTTCATCTATTATCCGGGTGAGATGCTAACTTGGCCTTTCTCGGCCACTTTTTTTTTTTTTTTTTTTAAAAAAAATATTTCATGACTATTTTATTGTAACTATGGTTGGTAACCAATATAAAGAACAATAAATATATAAATGTTTCGGTTCTTAATAGTAAGTATAAAATGTATCCAGCAAAAAAAGAAAAAATACTACACAACAAAATTATTGAATTTCTTAGAAATAATCCTAAGGGTTTAACTATGACGCAGATAGTTCGTGGAACAAAGTTCTCCAGAAAAGCTATTGAGAAACATTTACAAATATTAATTCTTGAGAATGAAATTTATATGAAAAAATTTGGTGTTACAAAAGTTTATTATCCTAACCATAGAATACAACATTTTGATTTTGAAAAACTGGATTATAATAACAGAACAATATGGTTTGATATTTTAGAGAATGAGTTTGGAAGATATCTATTAATACAAAAAAAAAAAAAGTTGAAAACGAATGGGTTCATGAACATTCTATCACCATACCATTAGAACACAGTAAACAATTTTTAAAAGTTTTGAATAAGATTTTACATTCACAGAGAATGAAGAAGTTACTTAATAAAAAATAAAAAGGTTACTTTAAAAGTTTTTTTTTTTTTTTTTTTTTTTTAGAAATTTTTTTATTATAATTTCCTTTCTCATCTTTCTTCAAGTCATCCATAGAAATAGCTTCTGAACCCTGATTTATAACCTTTATATGATATTCTTTTCTCTTAGGAATCTCTTTTAGGACAGGAACTTCAGAATTTTGTTCTTCGTCTTTAACTTCTTCTTTAACACTTTTCTCTTCTTTTACTTCTTCCTTAACTACTTCAGCTTTATTTTGGATTTTTCTTTTAACCTGTTTCACAGCTAACTCAATAGCATAATGCTGGCATAAATCCAGTATCTGTTTAGGATTATAAGAGGCTTGCTTGCAAATTTTATGTACATAGCTGTCATCAAAAGGAAAAATATCTTCTCCTCCAAAAGCAGTAATTCTTTTTCTTATCATAACTGTTGCTTCTGGAACAGCTAATCCTTTTAATTTCATTTTTAATCTGTCTTTTAACCAGTCTATTTCCCTTAACTTCTGAGCTGCATGGCTGTTGCAGACCATGATTATTTCCAAAGGCATCACACTATACATCTTCTTCAGCAATAACAATACACTGGAAGGTACAGATTCTACATCATCTATCAAAAGAACTAATTTTTTATTGCCAATCTTTTTCTTTAACAAAGAGAGATTCCTCTCTATATTAACATCTTTATTCAATTTTTTAATTTTTTTCTCATATAAGCTTAAAAGAGGATTTACCAGACTTTTTACTAAAATAAATTCCTGAAAAAGAACCTTACCATTGAAATAATAGACCATAACCCTTTCCTTATATTTCTGCAACTGCTCATGCAACCATTTCAACAAGGTTGTCTTGCCAACACCATACTCTCCTGTGATTATACCAAATTTTTCATTGTTTATTACAAAAAGATTGATGCCATTCTTCTCTTTTGAATATCCTGCAATATAACTGCTTATTGGAGCCAATATTTTAGTCTCAAAAGGATTAGCAGAATAACCAAGTTCAGATTCCCAATCAAGTATAAAACCTTTTTTACCAGTACTTGTCTTTACTTTTCTTTTTGCTTTTATTTTAGGTGTTTCTCCGGTTTTCCCTTTTCCACCTAATTTTAAGGTTTTAATAGCTCTTTCTTCCTTATCTTTCTCAAGCTTGAATTTTATAAATGCCATTAATTAAATTTAATAGTGTGAGTTATTTAAATTTTTTGTTTTATAGCCCCTACCAAAAAGCTTAAATATGAGATTATCAATTTATTGGATTATGGCAATAGAAATTGAGTTAACACCAAGGAAGCTTGAAAGGATAGTATTTATGGTTATAATCCTTATTTTTATGTCAACTACAATTTATTATTCTTATAAATATTCTCAATGTTCAGGAGGCGAAACAGACAATATCACAGGAGATGTAATTGGTTTATCTGAAGTTGAGGAAAAAGAAAAAACAAAAGTTGAAGAAGTTATAAAAACAGAGCCTGAAACTAAAACAGAAACAACTGCCAAAAAAGACCTTAGCGGAAATGTTGATATAACTATTGCAGTTCCTATAAGCTACACTATAAAAGAAAGCGCAGTTTATAAAAAAGCAGTTATTAGCTCCTTAAGCTTTATTATCTATAATGGCCTGGATTCTAATTTACAGATGAAAGTCAAGATCTATCATTCAAACTCTAAGACAAGTGAAGAGTACAACGGAAACCCTAGGACAACCTTAGAATTCCCTGCAATAGGTGCAGGAGACCACAAAACTAAAACCTTCTTTGATATTTCAGGTTTGAACTTATACAACTTTGAATTAGATCAAAGTCTGAAGTTTGTTTTTGAAGATTCTGATGGTAATGAGATTAAGACTTTGACTAAGATTTTGAAGATAGAGTAATTTTTATTTCTTATAAATCTTCAGTAACATATCTGATTTAGTGATTATCCCTTTGTATTTACCGCTTGAAGCTACTAATATGATAGGATAGAATTTCAACAGATTAGAGATTATATCAACACCAGCATCCTTAGATATAGTAGGAGGAGCTTCTTCCATTATATCCCTAACTTTCTTTCCTTTTTTATTTATTATTGCATCTAATAAAATAGACTCTGAGACTAAGCCAATACATTTATTGTTTTCTAACACAGGAAACTGCGAAATTTCATATTTTTTTAACTTTTTTATCACTTCATTTATATCTTCACTTGATTCTATAAAAATAATTTTCTTATTCATTATATCTATTGCTTTCAACTCCTGCTTTTTAGTCAATGAATTCAATGTTTCCATTATTTTTCTTGCTTTAGAATAAGTTGGATCTAATCTTCCAGATTCAATCTTAGCTATTAAGCTCTGGCTTACTCCTGATTGTTTGGCTAGTTCATTCTGTGTTAAACCAACTTTCTTTCTTATCAGCTTTATCTCAGTTATTTCATATGGCATAATTACAACAAAAATACAACTTATATTTATTCTTTACTAAAATAAATAACAAAAATATTCCTATAGGAATATTTCTTTCAGAAAGGTTTTTAAACAAAGATGTTGAAATTTATTTAAAATCTAATAATGGAGGGATATAATATGGGAAAAATAACATATGTAACATCTGAAAGCGTTACAGAAGGTCATCCAGATAAAACTCAATAGTTTTTTTCTATTGGGTATCTTGAGTGTGTGACCAAATAAGCGACGCTATATTGGATGAATTATTCAAGCAGGATCCTTATTCAAGGGTTGCTGTTGAGTGTTTAACTACAACAGGAAGCGTTCATGTAGCAGGAGAAGTGACAACAAATGGTTATGTTGATGTTCAGAAAGTTGTAAGAGAAACTCTTAGGGATATTGGATATACAAATCCAAGATTCGGTATTGATTGTGAAGATTGCGGTGTATGGGTTGCAATCCATGAGCAATCTCCTGATATAAGTCAAGGAGTTACAGAAGGAAAAGGAGAAGATAAAGAGCAAGGAGCAGGAGATCAAGGAATGATGTATGGCTATGCATGTAATGAAACAAAGGAATTGATGCCATTACCAATAACCTTAGCTCATAAACTTACCCAAAGATTAGCATATGTCAGAAAAGAAGGGATAATCCCTCATCTTGGTCCTGATGGAAAAAGCCAAGTTAGTGTTCAGTATGAAGATGACAAACCTAAAAAAGTTACAGCAGTGGTTATTGCTCAGCAGCATAAAAAAGATATATCAGAGGAAGAGCTGCGAGAAAAAATATTAGAACATGTAATCAAGCCAGTTTGCAAAGAATGGATTGATGAAGACACAAAGATTCATATTAATGCAACAGGTGCTTTTGTTATTGGAGGGCCTGAAGGAGACACAGGAGTTACAGGAAGAAAAATAATTGTTGATACCTATGGTGGTGTTGGAAGACATGGTGGTGGGGCATTTTCTGGAAAAGATCCAAGCAAAGTAGATCGTTCTGGTGCATATGCAGCAAGGTATGTAGCAAAGAATATTGTAGCAGCAGAATTAGCAGAAAAATGCGAAGTACAATTGTCTTATTGCATTGGAGTTGCAGAGCCAACTTCAATAAATGTGGATTGTTTTGGAACAAACAAGATTCCAGAAGAAAAAATCTCTGAGCTTGTAAGAAAAAACTTTCCATTAAAGCCAAAGCAGATTATTGATCACTTAAAACTTAGAAGACCTATTTACAGAAAAACAGCATCCTATGGACATTTTGGAAGAGATGACCCTGACTTCACATGGGAAAAAGTTGACAAGGCAGAAGTGCTGAAAAAGGAAGCTGGACTTTAAGTCCATTGTCGGCGTAAATCCGTTTTTTTTATTTTTTTTTTTTTTGTTAAGTAGCGTTTGTAGACGATATTTCTCTTGGATATGTCGGAAATATACTACTGGTTTCTAACCAGTGGATGAAATCCACCATACCTTATTGTAAGGAGGTATATTTCCGAACATGCTCAAAAACCATTCAATATCATTGTGCATGTAATAACATGCCACCATCTATGATGGACAGTTTTTGACATTTGGTGAAATTGTTACCACATTGTTCATCTAAAATATTTAAAAAGAAAAATTGTTTTTCTTTTTCTTATTAATAAGTTGATTCTACACTTTTTTTTATTTTTTAGGAAAACTTATATAATTAACAAATCTTTTAACTTATTAATGAGCTATTTCATTATAATTAGGGGTCCAGCAGGTATTGGAAAATCAACAATTGCAAGAAAATTAGCAGAAGTTCTTAATAGTTACCATTTTTCTTTTGATGAAATAATGAGAAAGAATAAACTGGATATTATTGTTCGGGATGGCATCCCTACAGAAAACTTTGTAAAAGCTAATAAGTTAATTATTTCTAAAGCTATAGAAAAATTGAAAAGTAATAAAATTGTTATATTTGATGGTTGTTTTTATAGGAAAGGACAACTCCAACATCTTGAGAGAAATCTTCCATTTAAACATTATATTTTCTCGCTTAAAGCATTGCTTAAAGATTGTCTTGTACGAAATAAAACAAGAAAGAAACCAATGACAAAAAAAGCAATAGAAGACGTTTATAAATTGGTATCTAGATTAAAAGTAGGGATTGAGATTGATACCTCTGGTAAAAATATGATGGAAGTAACAAATGAAATTTTAAAACATCTACCGAAGAAATAGAGAGAGAAAAGATATTGATGAATTTGAAGCTTCTTTAAGAAAATAAACGAAACATTTATATAGTAACTCTAAGTTACTATATAGTAACTCGAGGTTACTATGGTATCTTTGACTCAAAAAGAACGAGAAGCATTGTTGATTATATTTAAAGATTATACTACTTTATATAATGCTAATTCTCTTAGTAAACTATTAAAAATAAGTCATGTTGGAACACAAAAGATGCTTAAAAGGTTAAAGGAAGAAAATTTATTAGTTGCGAAAACTATAGGTAAATCAATTATTTACAAACCTAACCTAGAAGATGATTATACCAGAAGCACTATTGCATTTCTTTTGGCTGATGAAGCCAGCAGTTATAAACGATGGAAAGAAGAATTTAAAGAGTTGTTCAAGGCTGGCAGAACTGTAATACTTTTTGGTTCCATAATAAGGAATGCTAAGGAAGCTAAAGATATAGATATAATGGTAGTTATAAAGAAAGGAGAGTATAAACAAGTAAAAGAAGTAATCGACAAAAGGCAGCAGATACTTCCTAGACCCATTCACTCAATAGAACTTACTAAAGTGGATTTACAAAAAAATTTGCAACAGAAAGGAGAAGAATTCGTAGATATTATTAAGACAGGCATTATTTTGTATGGGCATCAAGATTATGTTGAGGTGATTAGAAATGTCACAGGCTTCTAATATGATAAAGTGGTGTTTAAATAAGGCTAAAAAAGAAGTTGAAGATTGTAAGAAACAAGGATTAAGAATCCAACATAGAGGTTTACTAAAATCAAGTCCTAATACAAAAAAAGCAATGAAGCATCTTAATAAAGCAGAGCACAACCTAAATGCAATAATCTATCTTCTAAAGGGTAACTTTGAAGATGTAAGTATTAGCATGGTTTTCTACAGTATGTATCATTGTATGTTAGCTATAGCTACAAAATTCGGCTACGAGAGCAGAAATCAATCTTGCACTATTGCTCTCATGGAATATCTCAAGGAGGAAGGAAAAATAGATATCGAAGATAGATTCATAAACATGTTGAAATACGCAGATATTGATTCTGAAGAAGATAAGAAAATCATAGAAATGAGGGAAGAGTATACTTATGGTACAGAAATTTCTGTCACAAATAAAGACAAGATAAAAGGAATGATAGAAGACTGCAGAAAACTAATAGATGCAACAAGAGATATAGTTTTGAACAAGTAAAACTCTGCCCTGTCGGACTTTCACTCCAAAAACTATATAAACACTCAAAATTCATAATCAATCGACGAGAGAAATTTCTGCTTATCTCTACTTTATCTGGGAGATTACAGATAAAGCTGAAGTACTAAAGAAGGAAGCAGGTTTGTAAACCATAATTTTTTTTTTTTATTTTTTATTTT
>CAZSMA010000041.1:0-12613 GCA_964608065.1 uncultured Methanosarcinales archaeon | reverse complement strand
CACAATCATAGTTCTTGTTTTATCAATACCATCTATTTCTCTTAGTTTTTTAATTTATAATTGGAATTTTTCTAATTTAGATATCAAAAAATTTATGAAAGAAAAATCAAAATTTAGAAAGCCATATATCATTGTAATTTTTTCAATAGTGAAAAAAAACTTAGAAAAATTATCAAATTTATTAAAAGAAAAATATGATATCGAATCCAAGATTTATAAAAATAAGAACGGTTATGGGACTATATACTATTATCTTGCAGTCCAAAAGAGAGATGAAGTTAAGAAATTAGTTGAAGATAAATTATTAAACAAAAAAATTATTAATAAATTAGCAAAAACTTTATAAGCTAATAATAAATCTATGTCAAATAAGACACATAAATATGAAAGATAAACTGCAGAAATTAAACGATTACGAGTGGTTGTTACCAAAAGCAGTAAGAAAGGAAATGAGAGTAGCAGGTAAACTCATAGCAAATAAAAAAATATATGATGCTATGGAAGATGGAGCTATAGAGCAGTTAAGTAATGTTTGTACATTGCAAGGTGTTATTGAACCAGTAGTTGCACTACCTGATGCGCATTTTGGATATGGTCTGCCAATGGGTGCTGTAGCTGCTTTTGATGCTGAAGAAGGAATTATTTCATCAGGATTATGCGGTTTTGATATAAACTGTGGTGTTAATTCCATAAGAACAAGCCTTTCGTATGAAGAAGTTAAAGATAAACTTAAAGAATTAGTTCCAGCTTTATTTGATAAAGTACCTTGCGGTGTTGGAAGTAAAGGGAAATTAAGATTAAATGATTCTGAATTAGATGAAGTTTTAGTTAATGGTTGTGAATGGGCTGTTAAAAATGGCTATGGTGTTAAAGAAGATTTGAAAAATATGGAAGAAAATGGAAAAATGGAAGGAGCAGATTCTTCAAAAGTTTCAGACTTAGCTAAGAAAAGAGGAAAACCTCAATTAGGTACTTTAGGGGCAGGAAATCATTTTCTGGAAATACAAAAAGTAACAAATATCTATGATGATAAGGCCAAAGAATGGGGTGTTACTGATAAAGATCAGGTTTTGATAATGCTGCATTGCGGAAGCAGAGGATTAGGGCATCAGGTTGCTTCTGATTATCTTAAAATACAGGAACAAGCTGTAAAAAAATATAAAATATGGATTCCTGACAATCAATTAGTATGCGCTCCTGCAAATTCTCAAGAAGGTCAGGATTATTTTGCAGCTATGAAATGCGCTGTTAATTATTCTTTTACAAACAGATTGGTTATGACGCAATGGATTAGAGAGACTTTTGAGAAAGTTTTTGGTAAAACATGGCAGGACATGGAAATGCATACAATCTATGGAATATGCCATAATGTTGTGAAACTAGAGGAACATATTGTCAATGGTGAGAAAAGAAAATTATTTGTCCATAGAAAAGGAGCTACAAGATCATTTCCAGACCAGCCAGTTTTGCTTGCTGGTTCAATGGGAACTTCATCTTATATATTGAAAGGAACAGAGACAGCAATGGAAAAAACTTTTGGAAGCAGTGCGCATGGTGCAGGAAGAGCAATGTCAAGGCATGGTGCTTTAAGGCAGTTTAGAGGGGAACAAATAAGCAATGAACTGTTGCAGCATAAAGGTATTGTTACTAAGGCAACAAATTTCAAGTCATTAGCAGAAGAAGCACCATTAGCATACAAAGATGTAGAGGATGTAATAGAAACAGTTCATGGTTCTGGAATTTCTAAAAAAGTAATTAGAATGGAGCCTATGGGTGTGTTAAAAGGTTAAAAATCTAATTCATCAGATCTTATTATCATCTCTTTTTGTTTAATTAAAGATTTTTTATTTTCTTTTTTCTTTGGAACTATCTCATGTTTACTAATATGGGGATTTGATTCAATACCTTTTTTAAAACTAATATTACCACAATTCATACAATGAAAATACGCGCCATATTTACTTATCTTTAGGTCAAGCCATTCCCCACAAAAACATTTTAGATTATTAAGCTCTTTGTTTTTATGCTGAGAACAAACAGGAACTCCCTGATTATTTTGTGTTATTGCAGTTTTATCACAGAATGGACATTTATCAATTCTTGATTGACCATATTTTTTAGGAATTCTCATCGTAGCTAAGAATTACAAGTTATTTATAACTTTTGCTGTAGAATTAGATATCAATAATCTTCCCTTTTTTCCCCACATTAATAACTTTTGTTTTTCCTATTTTTTCTTCAATACCTTCTGCTTCATGCACATGGCTGCAAAGAAGTATATCTGGCTTTAATGTTTCTACAGCTTTTTTAATTCCACTACTTCCTGGAAAAATAGATGTGAATTTTTCCATTAAAGTTCCTTTTGGATGTACATGTGTAACCATAATTCTTTTCTTCAGATATTTTATTTTGTCAAAGCCTTTTTTTAGTAAATCATATAGCTCTTTTTCATCTAATTGTTCTAATCCAATGTTTGCTCCACCAGCTCCAAATATGCCAACATCCTTGTATTTTACAGAATAGCCGTGTATATTTTTGACACCATATAGTTGAGCTAGAAAGTCAGCAGTTGCAATAGATTCATGGTTTCCAGGTATTAATAAAACTTTTTTATGTTTTTTTACAAAAGGTCCGATTAAATCTTTTGTGCTTGTTTCAAAGCTTGTGATATCTCCACAAAGTATGACTAAGTCAACTTTTTCTTTTTCAGCCCTATCTGCTAATTTTTTTGCTAAACTTGTATCTCCGTGGAGATCACCAGCTGCAAGAATTCTTAAATGTTTTTCCAGTTTTTTCATCTTTTTATTATTTCAGCTTTTGATTTAGTTAAATCGATAATTTTGCTTGGAGAGCCTTTTTTCTCATCTTCGTAAATGATAAAATCTATTTTACTCTTGATTTTAGGATCTAAGTTATCAATAGATGTCATGAAATCTGCGCCAGTTATATTTGCACTTGTTGTAACAACAGGCAATCCTAGTTCTCTTACAGCTCCGCTAAACCAATGGTTAGGAATCCTTACACCTAATGTGTCTAAATCATTGTTTACGTTTTTTGCAATACATTCTTTGTTGATTAATTGTAGGATTAGTGTATATGCTCCAGGCAGTTTGTTTATCCATTCTAATGCATTATCACTAACTTTGCAGTTTTCATTTATCCATCCTTTTTCAGGAGCTATGACTGAAAAAGGGGAATTGTATCTTTCCTTTATTTCTCTTACTCTTTTTACAGCTTTTTCATCCAGAGCATTACAACCAATACCATATATAGTATCAGTTGGATGAATAAATATAGCTCCCCTTTCTATCTTATCCATCATTTCGTTTTTTCTAGTCCTAAGATCATCTTTAGTTAAAATCTGCATATCCTTTAGGATGTGTTAGTTATTTATATAGTTTATTGTTTTAGAGAATTAGACCTCCTCCTTTTTTAGGAGGAGGAAATAGAGCGGTGTTTAGAGGCATTAAGAATATGTCAGAAATTTTTATCATATATGGAATTTGCAAAAATTTCTGAGCATGCTCAAAAACCATTTGATGTTAGTCATCTTCGGTTAATGGTTTTTGACAAGCTGAAAGATAGCCGAGCATGAATCCTTCTTCAAAGTCATTTATAACATCATCTTCATTAAGTTGTTCAATTGTTTCAGTATCATAGATGTCCATCAGAACCACCTGTCACTGAATTGTAAATCAAATGTGTTAATGTTCTTTATAGTAAGATCTCTAACCTGTTTGTAGAATAAATCCTGTATTGTGCTATGGCTTAAATCCATATTTTTCACCTCTTTTTTTATTTTATAGTGTGGTTGAGGAAGGTTTCTTCCAAAATCTAGAATAAATATAAACAAGGTTGGTTTAAATACCTCACGCACACACTTGGCCAGTGGCCAGTGGGTCATAGAAATGGCTAATTCTTTAGAATCTGATGGATAGAAGGGTTAATTCCACTGGTCATAGGTTGTATTTATTTTCACTATTGAAAATAAATAATTATAATAAAAAAAAAAAGAGAAAAGAAAAGGAAGAGAGAAGAAGAAGAAAGAAAAATAAAAATTATTGCGCAGGTTGTAGACATTCAACTGCTATCAAATTTATTGTTTGGTTTTGGAATGTTATAGGAATTTGTTGACATGTTACAGCTTGCTGTACTATTTGAGCTATTGCTTGTTCATAGCCTAGTTGCGCTCCTTGTTGCAATAATACATTTTCTTTTTCTTGTTTAGATTCGTTGTAGTTATCTATAACCACATATAAAAATAAAACTACTATCACAACAACTAAAAACATAATTAATATTTTATCTTTTTTCATATTTAGACCACCCTATGATATATTAAAACACATCTTGTATATAAATTTAATTATTAATAACATCACCAATAGTTTCTGAAGAAATATCTTTTAAATAGTGAAAAATATTCTTTTATACCTCTTTTTAATGGAAACCATTTCAGACCAAACCATATCCTATGGAGTTCGTAGAATATCATGTAAATAAAACCTAATCTTAGTTTTATTAAATGTCTAATATTATTATATATAATTGGAGATAGTATAGCAAGTGGAAATAATCTTTGGAGATTTTCTCTTTCTTTTTTATTGGTTATTTTTAATGAAGATGATTTATAATAAGAAGTAATATTGTCAAAGTTATTCTTATCAAATAGGTTGTTTTTAACAGAGATTTCATGAATTTTAGTTCCAGGGTAAGGCTGCATAATACAGGCAGTTGCATAATCTGGCTTGCAGATCATGTTTAATTCCAATGTTTTTAGATCATCTTCTAAGGTTGTGAATGGAATAGCTAGGATGTTTTCTGTGTTGAAGGTTATTTTGTATTTTCTTATCCACGTAGAACAGCTGATAATCTGTTCATTTGTCATGTTTCTGTTCAATATTTTTTTTCTTATATTAGGAACTCCTGATTCAAGTCCGAAAGAGACACTGCAGCAACCAGCTTCTTTTAATAATCTTATGTCCTCTTCTGTTGCAATATCTGCCCTTATGTTGCATACAAACTTTAATCCTAGTTTTCTGAATTTTTGGGAGAATTCTCTTAGCCATTCTTTCTTTAGGTTAAATGTATCATCTTCAAACAAAGCAATTTCAAAATTTTTTCCATATTTTTCCTTAACTTCCTTGATTTCTTTTATCAGATTGTCAACGCTTCTGTATCTGACATAGTTTTGGTTAGAGTAGAGGTTTCTTAAGCAGTCATTAAAACAGTAAGTGCAGTTGTAAGGGCAGCCGCGAGATGCCATAAAACATTTTACCCTTGAATCTCTTATTTGTTTGTATTTGTTGAATATAGAATGGTCAGGAAATTTTAGATTATCCAAGTTTTGGATCAATGGTCTTAAAGAGTTTTTGTAGATTTTGTTGTCTTTTTTAACCCAGAAATTTTTTACTTTTGTAATACTTTTTTTTTTGTCCAGTATGTTTAATAATTCTGCAAATGCTTCTTCACCTTCACCAATACAGACAACATCAACACCTTTTTCATTTATTATATGTGGGAAGAAGGTTGCATGAGGACCTCCAAAAACAGAGATAAAATTATATTTTTTTTTTAATTTTTTGTTTAGTTCAATGTAATGTGTATGGAATCCAGTTCTTATAGAATATACAACTACATCTGGTTTAATAGTTTTAAACTTTTTGTCAATGTCTTCTTTGTCAGGCTCTAGAACAGATACATGGTGATTTGGTTTGATAGCAGAAGCTAAGTACATGATAGCAAGAGGTTCCCTGTATAGTGTATAGCTTCCTAGGAATTGGTTAATGAATAATACTCTAATTTAGACCACCTTATTATAAACTTAATTTTATTTTTATAAGATCGATGAACATTTTCATAGGATCTGAAAAAAAAACTAAGTTAGATCTTCTCCTGAAAAAACGTGTTTCTACTGGACATTCAACTATCTTAAAATTTTTATTTTTAGCTTTAACTAACAGTTCAACATCAAATTCATAACTGTTTGTTTTAAGGTCAAGGTTGCGCAGTACTTCTTTTTTGAATGCTTTAAATCCACATTGGGGGTCTTTTATGTTAAGAGAGAATAAACTGTTGCAAAGAAGCACATGAACTCTGCTTAAAACATCTCTGCTGAAAGCATAAAAAAAAGGATTATTTCTGTAAAAGTTCTTTATGTTGTCTTTTGAGAAAGCTCTTGAGCCAATTGCAATATCTGAACCATTCTTGATCTTATCTATAAGTGTTGGAAGGTCCTCTATGTTATGCTGAGAATCTGCATCATACATTATAACTATGTTTCCTGCAGTTTGTTTGAAACCTTCCCTAAGAGCAAAGCCTTTTCCTCTGTTTTTTTCATAAGATATTAATTTTATGTTTCCATCTGCTTTGAAATTTTTTCTCATAACATCTAATGAACTGTCTGTGCTTCCGTCATTAACGCAAATAATTTCAAATTCAGGATATCTTGAGCTGCAGAAATTAGATATGCTATTGACAGTATTAACAATAACATCCTCTTCATTGTATATTGGTATTACGAATGAAAGTTTCATTTTTTTCTTAACAACGTATGGTAAGCAGATTTTAATATATAACTTATACTTAGATTGTCCATCTTCATTATACTATAGCCATAATTTATCTTAAATATAAGATTATATAATTTATTAGGGGGCAACCTTATTAGTTGTTTCATCATAGGTGTCGGAATTCTTAGTAAGTTGCCAAACTGAAACAGCTTTTGCAGGTTCATTATCTTATTTTTGTCTTTAATATTGATTGTAGTTTCCTGGAAGAAAGGAAACGCAGAGAAAAAAACATCTTTTTCCTTCTTTTGGCTTTCACTCTTTCTGATAAGTCCTTTTTTGATTGCTATATCTCTTATTTCTGTTCCAGGGAAAAATTGCATAAGACTGCACCAAGCATGTGTTGGATTAATTTTCATAGTAAACTTATAAGTATCTAATGCTTTTTTTAGTGTTTCTCCAGGAATTCCAAGTATGTTGTAAAGCTGTAATTTTATTTTGTACTTTTTAATTATCTTAGAAGCATATAATATCTGTTCATTTGTAATGCCTTTCTTAAGTATAGTCTCTCTAAGTATAGGATCTGCAGATTCAACACCCATTCTAATTGAGTTACATCCAGCATGTTTCATTTTTTTTATCAAGTCGTCATTAACTAGATTTGCTCTTGCTGTGATACTGAATGGGAGATCTACTTCTTTTTTGTACTTTTCTGTGAATTCATCAAACCATGCTTTAGAGCCTAATATAAAAGTGTCATCAAGGAATACTAAGGATGTAATTTGTTTGTTTTTGTTTAATATTAATTTTATTTCCTCTATAATGTTAGATACAGATCTTCTTCTTACTATCTTGCCTTTATCTTTATACATTTCATTGTATTTTTTGTTAAAGCAGAAAGTGCAGTTGTAAGGACATCCTCTGCTTGTCATGACAGACTCACTGTTTTGTTTTCTAAAATAGTTATATTTCAGGTAAATACCAGTATCTGCAAATGGCAAAGAGTCAAGATCTTCAATTAAGTTTCTTAAAGGGTTTTTGTAGATTTTATTACCTTTTTTTACCCAGAGATTTTTTATTTTGGCGATATTTGCCTTTCTCTTTAGTTTGTCCAGAAGTTCTAATAAAGCATATTCGCCTTCACCTATGCATATTATATCTACAAAGTCCTCTTTAATCACTTCTGGGAAGAATGTTGGTAATGGACCTCCAACTGCTATAGGCATTTTGAAATTTTCCTTTATCTTTGTTGCAATGTTCTTTAGCCAAGCATATTTTGTGGATTGAACAGAAAATGAGATGATGTCCGGATTGATTGTTTTTATCTTGCTTATGATGTCTTTTTCTAATGAGTCAACTAAGATATCAAATTCATGACCATGAGATTTTAATATAGATGAAAGTAGCATAGTTCCATAGCTTTTAAATACATCTTCTTGAATAAATAATATCTTCAATTTATCCCCCAATATACCCTAAATATCTCTCTTATTTAAATTATTTTCTGTATCACAGTATAGGCATAGTAAGCTTTATATAATTATTGAATATTATATAGGAGGGGGGATAAAAAATAAAAAATAAAATAAATCTAAAAATAGTTCTTATATTACTTTTGATAATTGGTGTTTTTTCTTTTGCTTTTAAAACATCTGGAAATTATGGAAAAATCCCTTGGTGGTCAGGTTATAGTGATGTTGCTGGAGATTATGCTGGTAATGATTTATACTCTTTGTCTGGTGAAAGCGAATTTTCTGGAGTTACACATTATCCTATACTTCTTGACATTTATATAAGCTTAATGGGGAGTGTAGGTAAGGACGCAATTGGCAGTTTTAATGTTAATTCATTAGTTCTTTTTTTTCTTGCATTATTATCTACTTTTTTTCTTTATAAAATTATGGAAGAAGAGAAGATAAATAAGAAAAGGTTATTGTTTTTTTGGATTTTGGCTCCGTCTATGTTTTATTTTATGTTTTATAACTGGGACTTTATTCCGATTTTCTTAATACTATTATCATTTTATTTTTTTAGAGGTAATAAAGATAGTTTAGCTGCCTTTATTCTTGGTATTGGGTTTGCAGCAAAAATTTATCCAGTTCTTTTCTTGTTGCCAATGCTTCTTAAGAGAAATCTGAAGAAAGCTGTTAAGATGGTGTTAGTTTTTGGTGCAACAGTCTTATCAATAAATCTTATTTTTATGATAATTTCATTTGATTTCTGGATAGAATTTTATTTACATATGGCTGGGAGATTTTCAGATCTTACTTCGATTTGGGGAGTTATTCATTATTATTTTCCTGATAAAATAAGTGTTACTTTCATTAATCTCTTTTCTTTATTGTTGTTTGTAGCATTATATCTTTTTGTTATGTGGAAACAAAGGAAAAGGTCTTTAATTGAATTAAGTTTTTTAGCTATTTTAGTGTATTTTGCTGTGAATAAGGTGTTTTCTCAACAACACACATTATGGCTGCTTATGTTCTTTGTACTAACAACAATTATTAGATATAGGGAATTTATTACATTTGAGATAATCAATGTAATTTTTTCTCTTGCATCTCTTTATATGTTTTTTATAGCTCCGCAGAATATGGTTTATTTGTTTATAGTCCATACTACTTTAGTATTGCGTGAAATATTTATTGTTTATTTCTTAATAAAGGTTTATAAGTACAAACCAGAAAGAAAATTGAAGATGTAGAAGAATTTAAATATTAATAGTTTATATGAAGATTTTGCATGAGAATTCAGTTTATTAATCCTCTTCTTGGTGGGGACTATAGTTCATTAGATATTGCAATAACTCAATTAGCTACTTTTCTAAATGAAACAACAGAGCACCAGGCTTCTATAACAGACCTTACTTTTCATAGAAGAAATTGGCAGGAACATGTTACTAAAAATATCAGGAAGTTTAAGCCAGATATTATTGGGATGTCATGCAATACAATGTATATGCAGTATGTGAAGAGGATTGCAAAGTTTGTAAAAGAAAAGTTTGATTTGCCTGTTGTACTGGGTGGTTATCATACTTCAATCAAGCCAATGGATACTTTGAAAATTCCAGAGGTTAAGGCTATTTGCATAGGGGATGGAGAATTTGCTTTAGCAAAATTTTTAGATAATTTTGAGAAAAGCAAATCATTAAAGGGAATACAAGGTATATGGGCAAAAGAGAATGGAATGATCATAAGGAATAAAAGGGGTTGTTTTATTAAGGACATAAGCCAGTTTCCAGTTCCAAACTGGGATTTATGGGAAGATTTAGGAAAGTATTTTTATTTTCTTGGTATGCTTTATATGATTGGCAGCAGAGGATGCCCCTATAGGTGTACTTATTGTGATGCTCATCCTTTGTCACAGGCAGTAGATGGGCATTATTATAGGATTTATGATCCTAAAAAATATGCAAATGAGATAATATTCCAATGGGATAAATATGGGGGGAAAAAAGGTATGAGGTTAGCTCAGTTATTTGATCAAGTCCCTACTTTAAATGAAAAATGGCTGAAAAGTTTTTGTGATGAATACAGACAAAATGGCAGGCCTGATGAGAATAAGTTTAGCATGTTCTCAAGGATTGATAATCTTAATGAAGAAAAAATTAAAATGCTTTCAAAATCTGGATGTGCTATATTGCGTATGGGTATAGAATCAGGAAATGATTTTGTCAGAAATGAAGTTTATAAGAAGAATATAAGTAAAGAGAAAATAAAAAAAGTATTCAACCTGTGTAAACAGAATGGTGTAGGAATAACAGGTTATTATATGCTTGGAGGTCCTTCAGAAACAAAGAATACAGTAAATGAGACTATTAGGCTGGCTCGTGAGTTAAATGCAAACAGATCAGCATTTTTTATATTTAAACCTTTTACTAAAACTGGAGAGGAACTTATAAAGAAATATGGTGGCAAGATAGACCAGAACAGATGGAAAAAAGCAGATAACATTACATATGACGCTGTAGTAAGATTAAAGGATTTATCTCCAAAGCAAGTTGAATTATTTCAAAAGAAGGCTTATTTCTTTACACTAGGAAAACGTATTTTGCGGATGATGGGTCAACATCCTGGGGGGTATTTTACAGGATTAACAGATTATGTGACCAAAGGTTTGAAGTATGGTCTGGATATTAAGTATCTTTTGCCTTACTATCATATCTATGCAAGAGATTATGTTCTGAAATAATTTACAGAGTATACAAAACTTTTTAAATCTATAAGACATTTAGAGGGCAGAATGATTGTTACTTTAATTAATCCACCTATTATTGATAGAAAGTATAATTTCACTTATTCTGTAGATGTTCCATTAGGGTTAGCTTATGTTGCATCTTATCTTTTAAAAAAAAAAATTGATGTTAAAGTTATTGATGCTGTTGGTGAAGGAATCAATAAAAGAAGGAAATACAAGAAAAACTATACAATCTTAGGATTATCTAATGAAGAAATTATCAATAGAATTGATAAGGAAAGCAAGCTTATAGCTATTGCAGCAAAATATTCTACACAGCATAATATTATTGTAAAACTGATTAAAGATATTAAGAGTAAATTAAAGATTCCTATAGCTGTTGGTGGAAACCATGCTACATATAACTCTAAAGAGTTATTGAAAGCTGGTGCAGATTATGTGATATTTGGGGAGGGGGAGATTTCACTCTATAAACTATGCGCATCTTTAGATAAAAAAAAAAAGAAAATAAAGAATAAAACATTAAAATATAGTTTTGTAAAAAATATTAATGAGTTACCTTTTCCTGCAAGAGAATTATTTCCTTTAGATAATTATTTTAAAGAAAAATCAGGATTTGGACCAACAAATAAAAGATACACTTCAATAACCTCTTCAAGAGGTTGTCCTAATAATTGTTCATATTGTTCAAGTGCAGTATTCTGGCAGAGGATGTGGAGGCCAAGGAATGCAAAGAATGTTGTAGATGAAATCCAGGAATGTGTTGAAAAATTTGGAATTAAAGAATTCCATTTTGTTGATGATAATCTTACTTTGAGCAAAAAAAGAATAATTGATATCTGCAATGAGATAATAAATAGAAAATTGAATATAAATTGGGGAGCAACTAATGGTATAAGGCCTGAGAATATAGATTATGGATTGTTAAAACTGATGAAGAAATCAGGTTGTAATCAGATAACCCTTGCTCCAGAAAGCGGTTCTCAGAGAGTTTTGAAAGAGATATTCAATAAGTCTATTGATTTGGGGAAAATATTAGATATTGTTGGATGGTGCAATAAACTTGGGATTAGGACTACAGCCTATATTGTGATTGGAGCAATTGGTGAGACAGAGAAAGATAGAATGTTAACTGAGAGTTATATTGTAAAGTTAGCGAAAAAAGGTGTTGATGAGATAGGGGCTTTTGCTTTAATGCCATATCCTGAATGCCCTATTACAGAGAAATACAAGCATATTAAAGAAATCAGGAATTGGGAAGAGTTAGTTACAGGTATTGTTCCTAAATGGTATCCTGATTCTGAGAAAGTAAAGAAATTCAAAAGAAAAATTTATATTAGTTTTTTATTGACACAGGCAATTTACCATCCTTCAAAGGTTTTTAGATTAATTAAAAATTTTGTTCTGAGAAAACAAGAGACAAAGACAGATAGGGCTCTGAAGAATATGTTCAGAACGTTTTTGAAGCTGAGTTCATCCTAATTTCCCAGCTTGTAAAAATATAAATCAAATAATTGTCTTAAGAATTCTGTTTCTACTTTAAAATTTAGTTTGCTCTTGCCATAATTTCTGCTTTTAAAGATAAAAGGAACTTCTTTTAATTTAACAGCGTTTCCTTTTACTAATATTTCCAGCAAAATCTTGTAGCCTCTAGGGACAAGCTTTGTGTTTTGTATTACTTTTTTTTTTAAGAAGAAGTAACCTGACATAGGATCTTTTATTTTAGTTAAAGGCATGCATAAGATTGTAGCACCGAGTGATATGATCTTTCTTGGAAATGTCATATTTTCATCTCCTCCACCTTCGATTAATCTGCTTCCTATAACTATATCATTATTTTTAGTTATATGGGCAATTATTTTTGGGATTAGCTCAGGAGGGTGGCTGAGGTCTGCGTCCATAACACC